>NZ_SSOF01000058.1:0-2812 GCF_029873115.1 Pseudomonas sp. BN606
TCCTTGGAGGGCAGGCAAGGCCCTCCTACCCAGACCTTGACGATGCCACCTGGCGCCAGGCCTAGCGAAATCATCCTCCGGTAATCGTCTTTCCACTTTTGCGAGCCTTGGCAAAATACCCGCTCCGGCCTGACCATCTCATCGCGCACCCACGGCGGGATCGGGAGGGTGGCTTTGTAGGTCTGCGGCTCCACCAGCGACTGCCAGCGTACGAAGAGCATCTCCGGCAGGTCGATGTTGCTCACCGGCTTCATCGCCCCGCCCCCTTGGTGCCAGTCCGCCGCTTTGTTCGTATAAGCAGCGACTCCACCGTGAACGCGGAAAAACGCCATGCCACGCTGATCCAGCACATCCACACTTTCCACCCACACTTCCATGTAACGGGGCGCGGCCAAGCCGACGTACCACGTGTCATACGGCAGTCGCGGCGGCCCTGGAGGGGCCCAGCCATTGTGATCGCGGGCACAGGCACCCAGGCTCAGCAGCAGGACACCACACAACGCCAGGCGCCTCATACCGGGTAATCCTTTTGTGGCTGGTTGGGGTAGACGTTGCGGGTGTCGTTTTCCGCTGGCTTGTTGACCAGGACGCCAATGCTTGGCGTCCAATGCGCGGATTGATGGATGTAATGGCGTCGCAGCAGACGCTCTTGCTCCAGACTGAGCTGGACTTCGATACCAGCCAAAGCCAATTCCAGCGTTGCAGAGGCAATGGCCTGCAGGTCGTCCGGCAGCTTGAAGCGTCTTTCATCTGGCAACGGTTTGAATGGCACGCGATGGCGCACGCCCAGCTCGCGCATCACTCGCAGTCCAATCAGGGCGAGCTCGCCCCGCACGGGCCGATCAAGGACGGCTGCCACAAGGAAGTGGCGTTCCTGGCTGTCGCGATCGCCCCTGGCGGGCATGGCGATCGGCCAGGTGGTGATCTCGATGTCGCCATACTCCGCCAGACCGCTGGCGAGCAGGGCATTGACCTGAGCGCGCGTCTGTTGCCATAGCGGATGCTCCGTTGGCGCTTGTCGACGCGTCAGGATCATTCGCCGTGGCCGGGTCAGCAGCAGGCGCTCCCTTCCGCGGGGCAGGTACCCACCGCCAATGTCGGAATGCACGCCAGGCAGGCTGATCTCCTCATGCCCTGGCTGCACGCTGTTAAGGGCAAAGTTGTGGCGGCATTCATCGCGGGCGCGCAGCTGGATCACTTTCCGTGCGCAACCCACCGGCAAGAAGAGGCTGACGCCGGGGTTACTGGCGTTCGCGGCGCTGAAATCACCGTCTGACGGACTGACGATAGCGGCAACGCTATCGAACAGACCGATGAGGTTGAGGCTGACGTGAATGGCCGGATCGAACCCTGGCCGCAGGCCGAAGCGGCCTGCACGCAATAGCTCCTGGAACACCCCGCGGCCGGGCTTGAGCAGTTCGTTGGCACAGTGCCGTGCAGCTGCCGCGCCCCGGCTGAAACCGAACAGATCAAATTCCACGGAGCGAACACGGATGCCAGAGTTGGCCTGAGTAAACGCATCCAGTTGCGCCTCGATTATCGCCGGCGCCTGCTCGACTCGCGCCGCCACCCCGGTTTCGCCTTTGCCGGTGCCCTGGCCATAGAGCGAATCCTTGCCGCCGCTACGGGTGCCAATGCCTTCGAGATAGACTTTCACATACCCAATGTCGGCGTTGGGGGCTACAGCCGCCGCGACGTTATCGGGATAGAGCCTGAACAGATGTGCCACGTTACTCGGCGCATTACCGTAGCTATTGTCCGGAGTCCCAGTAAAACTGCCGCCATCGAGCCCGATGTAGCCGTAGCCTTCGCATTGCCGGATGATCGTCGCCAGTTCGTCCGCACTGAACTGATCCAAATCGTCGCGTTGGCATTGCGCGACAGCGGTCGCATTGGCCAGGTTGTTGCCGGTGCCATCGAAGAACAGGCCCAGGCGCAATACGATGCCGTCGGGCAGTTCTTCCTCTTCTTCCTCCTCTTCCAGACCCTCGCCATAGGTCACTGAGAGCGCCTCGGGCCTGGGGGTGTACACCCGCTGGGTGAATCCCTGGCTGTCGGTCACGCCGCGCCAGGTGCGCCCTGAAGCACCCGTGATCTTGTAAGGCATGGCGGCCAGGGTTCGTTCGCCATCATCCGCGAAGAGTTGGAACTGCTCGTCAAAACGCAACGGAGGTTGCACCTCCAGAGGCAGCACAGGCAGGGACCTCGCCTGAGGAGCCTTGGTTTTCTGGTAATCGAAATGCACCGCCTTGATCAGGTGCTCACCCTGGGTGCCGGACTCGATGCCGCACGGATCGAGGGTGATGTAGCTGCCGCCGGCATTGAGGGTGATCTTCTGCTTGGCGCTGATGCGGATTTCGTCTTCGGTGCTGGTGATGTCCAGCCCATGCCGGGCGAGCAGTTCCAGGCGGTCGTTCTGTGCCTGGATCTGCACCGCGCCCTGGTTGGCGATCAGCTTCATACCGAGCTTGCGCACGAACAGGCTCAGGCCCTCGCCCACGCCAATGAACAGACGCTTGACCACGCTGATGTCGGCCTCCCCGCCGGCGTTGAGCATCAGGTTGTGCCGGGCAGCCAGTTGCAGGTGCTCGCCGCTGGTCAGGGCGATGCCCTGCGGGGCGCTGAGCAGGGCCACCGCGGCCTTCAACTGGTCAAGCCGCTCGCGCAGCAGGGCAAGCTGGGCGTTTACGTCGGCCGGATCGGCCTGGGCGTGCTCGGCATCGCGGGACAGCTGCTGCATCTCCTCGCCGGCCTCCTGCAGGCGAGTGACGGCTTCCTGCATGGCCAGGACCTGCCCCTGGGCGCGGGGTTG
>NZ_SSOF01000059.1:0-14343 GCF_029873115.1 Pseudomonas sp. BN606
GCCAAGCATTGGCGTCCTGGTCAACAAGCCAGCGGAAAACGACACCCGCAACGTCTACCCCAACCAGCCACAAAAGGATTACCCGGTATGAGGCGCCTGGCGTTGTGTGGTGTCCTGCTGCTGAGCCTGGGTGCCTGTGCCCGCGATCACAATGGCTGGGCCCCTCCAGGGCCGCCGCGACTGCCGTATGACACGTGGTACGTCGGCTTGGCCGCGCCCCGTTACATGGAAGTGTGGGTGGAAAGTGTGGATGTGCTGGATCAGCGTGGCATGGCGTTTTTCCGCGTTCACGGTGGAGTCGCTGCTTATACGAACAAAGCGGCGGACTGGCACCAAGGGGGCGGGGCGATGAAGCCGGTGAGCAACATCGACCTGCCGGAGATGCTCTTCGTACGCTGGCAGTCGCTGGTGGAGCCGCAGACCTACAAAGCCACCCTCCCGATCCCGCCGTGGGTGCGCGATGAGATGGTCAGGCCGGAGCGGGTATTTTGCCAAGGCTCGCAAAAGTGGAAAGACGATTACCGGAGGATGATTTCGCTAGGCCTGGCGCCAGGTGGCATCGTCAAGGTCTGGGTAGGAGGGCCTTGCCTGCCCTCCAAGGAGGTGGGCCGCTACCAGGCCAAGGTTGAGCCGCTAGGGCCTTACAAAGGGAAATCAAAAGGCAAATACATCCCCTTGGAGCCGGAGAACAAAGCCTATATCGAGCAGAACGGAGTTCCCTATAGCAGTTGTTGAGGTCTGCCCATAGCGGAATACAAGCACGTTCTGTCGGAACTGCTGCCAAGCGATTTCGCACAACTATGAAATTGCTGGAGTGCTTAATCAATCCCCAAGGAGGGCAGTGTCGTGCAACAAGCTAGAAATGCCGGTAAGAGCAATAGCGAAGAAGGCAGTGTTGTCAGGTTGATATCGGCAGCCAGCACCTTGTCTTGGTTATCGCCGCCCGATAAAGGAGTGTTCGAGATCACGTCGGGCCCCGCGCTTCCTGAAATAATCTTTGAGTTCAAGACGGATGTCGACGGCGATTATGAGTGGTCCTGGGTTATCGAGTGGGAAGCGAAAGCGAGTGGCCTGAGAGAGAAGGCGCGCAATGGAAAGACGCTGCAAACATTCAATGAATCCGGGAAATTCGTTGGGAAAGACAAAAAGTGGATGGCCAACTTTGGCGGAAGAATCCTGGGCGGCAAATTGACAGTGGCGGTTCTCGTGGGCGGAAAGAAACTTGAGCGCAGCGTCATGATTCGGGGCCAGAATCCGAGCAAGGAAGACGTTGCGACTTATGTGGCCAACCTCGAAGACATGGGCGGGTTCGATAAATTGCTGGAGCAGGAAACAGGCTCTAAGCATTTTATCAGTCTGGATGGGGAACCCATCGTGGCCTTCGATAAAGGTTATGGGGTCACGCAAATGACCAATCCTGCACCCACCTACGAACAAGCGTGGAACTGGAAGGAAAATATTACAGCAGGTTCTTCGTTGTACAGGGAAAAAGTACGGTTGGCCGAGAAGTACCTGGGACAAAGTGGCAGGACCTACTCGGATGAACAGCTACAGCATGAAGCCTTCAGTCGTTGGAATGGCGGTTCTTACCATGAATGGGATGCCAGTTCTAAATCTTGGATGAGGAGGAAAAATCTGCTATGCGACTCCCAAACAGGAAACATCGGTTGGCTTACGAACAAGGAAGAAAATAAGGATAAGACGGAGTCCGAACTTCGTGAGCGAGATAAGGATACTTACAAGCTGGGGGCGAAAGGACAGTCCAGTGATCATTCATGGATTTATTCGGGGGTGTGTTATGCAGACCATGTGCTCGCAGATTAGGATTGGAGGTCTGCTGTTTTTTTTGGCGCTAATGTTGGGGTTGGTGAATAATGCTTTTGCTGATGGGGGGACTTCATGGGTGCCTAAGCGGCAGGAAGTAGTGCATTTGGCTTTCACTGATGGAAGTAGTTATGACTTGAAACTATTTCCTGATGTGGATGGTGTTTTTCTTGACGGAAACAAACACGAAATCAATGGGGAGAGTTATATCTCGGTTTTCCAGGTATCGCCATCCAATCCTGGGAGTCCAACTAAATACTGCGGCGCTGGAAGCGAGGTGTGGCTTTATGTGTACAAAGTTTCTGGCGCAGAGCTGAAGGTGCAGACCAGGGTTTTGGTAAGTAGTTGCCTACGTTCTCTGTCCATGGATTGGCTGGATGGGGACGTGCAGCAAGATAACGCCGACTTTTCTGCCGTGCAGTGGAATGAAGAAGGTTTCTCTATTCGTTGGTTATACAACGTCGATAACTCTGAAAGGTCAATAAGCTCAACGATTTATGTACTACGAAACAAAGTTTTTTCTGCGCAAAATATATTGAGCGAAGAGCGGTAGTACGGCTTGTAAAGTCGATTCTATTTTTATGTCAGGAGGACAATATGAAAGGCATCATCCGTATTGGCGATAAGACCACGGGGGGAGGCACTGTCTTATCGGGTTCATCTGCTATGCAATTCGGCGGCATAGGTGTAGCCCGTCAGGGCGATCCGGTTAGTTGTCCGATTCCGGGGCATGGCCCCACGGTGATTGCCGAGGGGCATCCGACGTTTCGTGACAATGGTGTACCGGTCGCCTTTCAGGGGCACCTGTGTTCCTGCGGCTGCGCATTGATTTCTTCGCTGTCGGCCGCAACGGCGAGCTGAACCATGCCGGTCAGATTGGACAAAGTGCCGCCCCGTGCGGCGGTGCCTGCGTCGCCACGCGCCTGGATCTGGTTGCTGCTATTGCCGTCGCTGTCAGTGCTGGGTTTGGGCATGACTTTATGGCTGGGCGGCGAGTCATTGACCCAGCAGCCGGCTAAATTCTGGCGCATAGCCTTGGGTGTGCCCTTTCTGGTCTGGTGCGTGCTGGGTTTTCTACGGGCCCTGGTGTACGTCGGAATGTTGAGTGTGGCCGACGGCTGGGATGAGGCTCGCAAACAGGACCTGGTTCAGAAAATGCGCCGTGGTCGTCGTTCGCTGCAAGTGTTGGGCGTCAGCCTGCATACCGCGCTACGACCCGCGGAGGACCTGGATGGCGTTGGCCAGATGGACGCCATATGCCGCGACGCTCAGGCCTTGAAAGTTCAAGCCTCATGGCAGGGAAGCGCGGTGCGTCATAGTCGTCTCTCGCGTATTGCAGACGAATCGCCGGAACAGATACTGCTGCGCGTGCTTCCACCTGTGCTGGCCGAATTGGCGAGCGTCTTGGCGGGGTTGTCAGAAGGCAGGCCGTTGGCATACCTGCTGGAAATAGACAGTGCATTACCCCGGCACGAACTGCAGCGGATATGGCTCCACCTTTGGCTCGAGTCCGGTATTCGTCAGCCGCTTACGCCGGTTAAGGGGAGCGGGCTGGACGCAGTCGATCGGTGGCTGGATCAGCGTATCGGCGATGAGGCGCTAATGCTGGTAGTGGCGATCCAAATTGCGCCGGCACAACCGGAAGGGACAGCCGAGGCGGTGGTGGGACTTTTGTTCGGCAACCGGCTGACGCAAGCAACACTGGAGCCAAGAGCCTATCTGTACCGTCCCGAGCAGGAGCGCAAGCCGACAGCCGAGGATCTGGACTATGCGGTGCGTCAGGCGCTGGAGTGGGCCAAGGCGGAGGCTTCGGCAATTCAGGATGTCTGGCTGACTGGAATCGACGCTAAGCGTCAGCGCGCACTGGGCACGGTGCGGGACGCGTTGTCGATACCGGCGAAGCAGGGCCAGGGCTTGCATGATCTGGATGCGACCTTGGGCTATCCGGGGCGGGCCGCGCCCTGGGTGGCGATTGCCACTGCCGTTGAGGCTATCCAAGGCAAAGAAGGGAAAGGGCAGCCGCAACTCATCTTCAGTGGGGATGGCGCCGCAGAGACGGGTCTGTGGAGCACTGTGGTCATGCCCGTGCTACCTGCTTCGAAATAGGGATTAGGGGTATCTGATGCGCTCGCGTCGTGCGATGTGGTTGGGAGTTTTGGTCGGTCTGGTGTTGTTGATCGGCGTGATCTTGAGCGTACTGCTCTGGTGGCAGCCGATGCTGCTGGGGGTTCGTTCCGGCAGTGAAGTGCAGGCCGTTTGGCGGCTAGCCGCGGTAGGCATGACGGTCATGGTGCTCGTTATGGTGAGTGGCTACGCGCTGATGGGGCGGCGGGTGGGCGGTTCGACGTACCGGGAGCAAGAGGGCGATGATGTGGCGGCCCCGGTGCAGGCCGCTGGAGGGGACGTCCCTGCGTCCCCCGCAGCCTCAGTGACAATCGAAGCGATCAAGGCGCACCTGTGTGACACCATCGGCTTCTTCTGGCGCCGCAAGGTCCGCCCCGTGCTGGTGGTCGGCGAGCGCGACCAGATCGAGGCCATCGCCCCGACCCTGTCCGAGCAACGCTGGCTAGAAGGCGAGGGCGTGCTGCTACTGTGGGGTGGTAGTACCCAGGGCGAGCCAGATGCGGCGCAGCTCGAACAGTGGCGCAAGCTCTGCACTCGCCGGCCGCTGGATGGCATCGTCTGGGCGCTCACTCCGGAGCAGAGCGCCGATCCCGCGCACATCGGCCACGGCGTCACCCATCTGCAGAAAGTCACGCATCTGCTGCGCTGGCAAGCCCCGGTGCACCTCTGGCAGGTCTATGCCAGCGACTGGAGCCAGCAAGAGCGCCCGTCCGAGGCGGTGGGTTGCCGGTTGTCACCGCACGTCAATGCCGCGCAGCTAGAAAGCAGCTTGCAGCGCCTGGCGCAGCCGCTGCGCGAGCAGGGGCTGGTGCACATGCAGGACAACCCGTGCCACGATTTTTTGCTGCGTCTGGCCCGCGACCTGCACAGCGAAGGTTCTGCCCGTTGGCAACACGCACTGGGGCCGCTACTACGTGCCCGAGGGGTGATCCTGGGCGGGCTGTGGTTCAGCCTGTCGCTGCGCAGGCTCGGCGGAGGGATGAAAAACACCTGGCAGGTGGACCCGGCTTGGTGGGGCGTACTGAGTGACAATTCCCTGGGTGGCCAGCCGCAAGGCTTGACTCTGCCGCGCGTGGGTAGCGCGCTGCTGCTGGGGTTGGCGGCGCTGTGGGGCAGCGGCATGCTGCTTTCCTACGCTAGCAACCGTGCGCAGATCGGCGAGGTACAGGCCGCCCTGGCTACCCTTGAGCAGCCCCGCGACGTTGACTCGCCCCTGCGTGCGTTTAATGAACTGGTCCATCAGATGGATCGGCTGGATTTCCACGCCCAGCACGGTGTGCCCTGGCACCAGCGCTTCGGACTGAGCCAGAACGAAGCGTTGCTGGATACCCTCTGGCCGCGTTACGTGGCAGCCAACAATCGGTTGATTCGCGACCCGGCAGCGGCCAACCTCGAGTCTAGTCTGCGCAGCCTGCTCGACCTGCCACCGGGCAGCCCGGAGCGTGCCGCCCGTGCCAGCGAGACCTACGACTCGCTCAAGGCCTACCTGATGATGGCGCGCCCGGACAAGACCGATGCGCCTTTCCTCGCCCAAACGCTCGTTGCCGCCGAAACCCATCGCGCGGGTGTGGCCTCCGGCGTCTGGCAGGCCGTCGCGCCCAACCTCTGGCGCTTCTATGCCGAACACCTGTCGGCCCACCCCGAGTGGCGCGTCGACCTCGATCCGGCCCTGGTTGCGCAGGCCCGACAGGTGCTGCTCGGCCAACTGGGCCAGCGCAACGGCGAAACCGCACTTTATGAGGCAGTCCTAGAAGCCGCGGCCAACCACTATCCGCCCCTGGGCCTGCGGCAGATGGTCAGCGATACGAACACCTCGATGCTGTTCTCCACCGAGGCCGAAGTACCCGGCGTCTTTACCCGTCAGGCTTGGGAGGGCCAGGTGCGCAAGGCCATTGACGACATAGCCGAGGCCCGTCGCGAAGAAATCGATTGGGTGTTGAGCGACGACCAGAATGACATTGCGGCCGACATGACTGCCGAGGTGCTTCGGGAACGCCTTGCCGCGCGTTACTTCCAGGACTACGGCAGTGCCTGGCTCGAGGTACTCAACAGCCTGCAATGGCATCAGGCCGCCAGCCTCGCCGACGTCATCGACCAGCTCACCCTGATGAGCGACATCCGCCAGTCGCCGCTGATCGCCCTGATGAACACCCTGGCCTATCAGGGCCAGGCCGGTGCGCACGGCCAGGCGTTGAGCGACTCGCTGATCAAGTCCGCGCAGAAGCTCATGGGCCAGAACCAGGCCCCGGTGATCGACCAGCAGCACCAGGGCTTGCAAGGCCCACTGGATGACAGCTTTGGCCCGCTGCTTTCTCTACTGGGAAAAGGCGCCGAAGCAACGGGCAACGATGGTAGCCTTAGCCTGCACGCGTTCCTCGCGCGCGTGACGCGCGTACGCTTGAAGCTGCAACAGGTCAGTAACGCGCCCGATCCGCAGGCTATGACCCAGGCCCTGGCGCAAACCGTGTTCCAGGGCAAGAGCGTTGACCTCGCCGATGCCCAGTCCTACGGCAGCCTGATCGCCGCCAGCCTCGGCGCAGAGTGGGGCCACTTCGGCAATGCGCTGTTCGTCCAGCCACTGGAGCAGGCCTGGCGCCGCGTCCTGCAACCCTCGACGGCCGGCCTCAACGACCAGTGGCAGCGCGCAATCGTCGAGCCCTGGAGCCGTGCCTTCGCCGGCCGATATCCATTCGCCGCGACTGCTAGCGACGCCTCGCTGCCCATGCTTGGGCAGATGATCCGCAGCGACTCTGGACGCATCCACCAGTTCCTCCAGCAGCAATTGGAAGGCGTGCTGCGCAAGCAGGGCAACCACTGGGTACCCGATGTCGCGCATAGCCAGGGCTTGCGCTTCAACCCCGAGTTCCTCAAGGCGGTCAACCAGCTCGCCGATCTGGCCGATGTGCTCTACACCGACGGCGGCATGGGACTGGCCTTCGAGTTGCGAGCCAAGCCCGTGCGCGATGTCGTACAGACCACCCTGACCCTAGATGGCGAACGCCTCGATTACTTCAACCAGCGGGAAAGCTGGCAGCGCTTCGCCTGGCCGGGCGCCAGCGATCACCCCGGTGCGAGTCTGAGCTGGACCAGCGTCAAGACCGGCGAGCGGCTGTATGGCGATTATTCGGGCACCTGGGGGGTGATCCGCCTGCTGGAACATGCCCGGGTCACCGCGTTGGACGACAGCGAGACCCGCTATCACATGGTGCTGGAAGCCCCCGACGGCCTGAAACTGACCTGGCACCTGCGCACTGAGCTGGGTGCTGGCCCACTGGCACTTATCCAGTTACGCGGCTTCAGGATGCCGACACAGATTTTCCTTGATGAGGACGCTAGGCCCCTTCCGTATGCTCAGAATGGGAGTTTCCGATGAGCCTGTCTTCGTTGATTATCACTTGCCTGGGTGAGTGCGATGCACTGGTGCTGGCGCGCCAACAGGCATCTAAATGGTCTGAGTGGTTGCAACCCATCGAGTCGCATTCGGCAGTGGGAGACGACCCCGGTTACGACGACGACTTTCAGGCCATGCGTGAGGAGGTCAACAAGCTCTCCGGTTCCAACGTCGAGCGGGTGGTACAACTGGCGGAGAAGTTGCTCAAACAGCGCTGCAAGGATCTGCGCATTGCCACCTACTACCTCTGGGCGCGCTTGCATAAGGATGGCGAGGCAGGACTGGCTGATGGCATCTGCCTGCTGGCTGCGCTGGTAGAACGTTTTGCGGCCGATGTTTTGCCAAGCCGCCCCAACAGCCGGCGGATGGCTGTTGAGTGGCTAGCCAGCGGCAGGGTGCTCGACAGCTTGTCGCTGTACCCAGAAGTAGTGAAGTCGGAGGCCAGACAAACCGTGGCTGCGCTGGCCTGGCTGGAAGAGGGCCTCAGCGCCTGGCCCGAAAACCAGCGTCCGGCGCTGGACCCTTTGTATGCGGCGCTGTCGAACAGGCTGGCCCAGTCCGGCGGGGTGGATGCGGTCGTGCCGCAGAACAGCTCAATCCATGAGGCGAAGTTGCAGAGTGGTGCCTCGGCCGTTGCCGCCATCAAGTCTGGTCGCGACTTGCTGGACAGTGGCCGTGCGTTGGCGGGTTATCTGCGCGAGCAGCCACTGGGTTGGCTGGCGGCGCATCGGCTGATGAAGAGCCTGCGCTGGGACACCGTGCATCAGGCACCGCCCGAGGACGGTAGCGGCCACACGAGGCTGGCGCCGCCGCGCAGTGATTATCGGTCGCAGCTCAAGCGCTTGTACCTGCAACAGAGCTGGAGCGAACTGCTTGATCAGGTCGAACGCATTTATGCCGAGGGGGTGAACCATTTCTGGCTCGATCTTCAGTGGTACCTCTGCCAGGCGTTATCCAGGCAGCCGGCGCCGCAGGATGGCTGGGCCGATATCGTCAAGCGCGACCTGGGCATGCTTCTCGATCGTTTGCCGGGCCTGGAGACATTGTGCTGGAGCGATGGAACGCCGTTTGCCGACGAGGTCACCCGCGACTGGATCGTGCAGCACGTCAGTGGCAATCGCTCCCCGCGTTGGTTGCCCGCCCAGGCCGCCTCTGCGCCGATGGCGGCCGACGTACTTGCTCTGGAAAGCGAGGCTTTGGCACAGGCCGACAGCGCCGGCGTCGATGCGGCGCTGGCCTGGCTGGCTGCTCGGCCCGGTGTGCAATCGGGCCGGCAGCGCTGGTTGCTGCGTTTGCTGATGGCGCGGATCGCCGATCAGTGTGGCAAGGCCGACCTGGCTGTGCACCTGCTGGGTGAGTTGGAGGTGACGGTGCAGCGTCAGGGGCTCGCTGAATGGGAACCTGATCTGACCTTCGAAGTCCAGGCCCGGCTGCTCAAGCTGCTGCGTTCCAAGGCCCAGCGAAACGATGCGGACAAGGCAGCGCTGTTCCGACGCATGGACGCACTGCTGGCGGCGCTAGTAGCGCTAGACCCGATACGTGCCGCAGTGCTCTGCGGCTGAAATTTTCTGATTCAGGATCACTCATAGTGGATACGGACAATCCGACCCTGCGCTATTTCGATGCGGAAATGCGCTACCTGCGTGAAGCCGGCAAAGAGTTTGCCGAGGCATTTCCCGACCGCGCGGCTCAGCTCAATCTGGACAAGCCCGGTGCCCGCGACCCCTATGTGGAGCGACTGTTCGAGGGCTTTGCATTCCTCATGGGGCGGCTGCGGGAAAAGCTCGATGATGACCTGCCCGAATTGACCGAAGGCTTGGTCAGTCTACTGTGGCCGCATTATCTACGTACCATTCCCTCGTTATCGATCATCGAGCTGGTGCCTGATCTCTCGCAGATGAAATGCAGCGAGTCGATCGAAAAAGGTCTTGAGGTGCTTTCTCAGCCGCTGGGGCCCAAGCGCACCCGATGCAGTTACACCACTACCCAGGACCTGACCCTGCAACCACTTGTAATGGATTCACTACGGCTGGCCTACGAAGTCGATGGGCGCTCGGTTTTACTCCTGCGCTTTACCTGTGGCGAGCTGGTCAACTGGAGCCAGGTGGATCTGACCCGCTTGCCCTTGTACCTGAATGCCGATGGCGCTTTGGCCAGCGCCCTGCATCTGGCGCTGACCCGTCATGCTGAGACGCTGTATGTGCGCTTGCCGGGCCACCCTGAGCGCGTGACGCTGGATGGAAATTTCGTGGCAAAGGGGTTTGCTGAGGATGATCGCCTGTGGCCCAAGGGCGACAGTGCCTTCAGCGGTTATCAGCTGCTGCTGGAGTACTTCACCTTCCGCGAGAAGTTCATGTTCGTCACCTTGTGTGGGCTGGAGCGGTTGGAGCTCGAAGACGGCACGCCCTGGTTCGAACTGGAGGTGGTCCTGCGAGAGGCATGGCCCCATGACTTCGAGCCGCGCGCCGAACATTTGCGCCTGAACTCCGTACCGGTGATCAACCTGTTTCCCCTGGAAGCCGACCCGCTCCGGCTGGACCCGTTGCAGAGCGACTATTTGCTTCGTCCCATGCGCCTGCAGGATGGCCATACGGAAATCTATTCGGTGGACCGCGTCACTGTGTCGAAGAATGCCGAGCGAGAGGAATACGTGCCGTTCACCAGCTTCCGTCATAAAGGCGGCATGCTGCACGACGAGGCACCGGAGCGTTACTTCCACACGCGCCTCAAGCGAGGCGTGAACGGCTTGCACGATACCTGGCTGATCCTCGGTGGCGAGGGTTTCGACGCGGACCGACTGCAAGATAGAGAAAGCCTGTCCCTGCGCTTGACTGGCACCAATGGCCAGCTACCGCGCAAGGCGCTGCAGAGCACATTGCTCGATACCCTGGTGCATTCCACCCAGGCCGGTCTGCAGGTGCGCAACCTGTGTGCAGCAACCCTGCCGTGTTACCCGCCTAACCGAGACCGCTTCCACTGGAGGGTACTCAGCCACCTGGGCTCGAACTTTCTGCCGATGCTGGATAACGCCGAAGTACTGCGCGGCACTCTCGCGCTCTACGACTGGACGGGCAGCGAGCTGAACAGACGGCGTCTGGAAGCGATCGTTGACGTCCGGCATCACCTGATCCAGCGCTTCGAAAAAGGCTTTCTGCTGCGTGGGGTGGATATCGAAGTCACGCTCGACGCAGACGGCTTTACCGGTGAGGGCGACATCTCCCTGTTCGGCGAGATGCTCAGCCGTTTCTTCGCCCTTTATGCCGACATCCACCTGTTCAATCAGCTCACGCTGATCCTTCAACCCTCTGGTAAGTGCCTGCGATGGAACGAGAACCACAGTCAGCGTATTCCCGGCTGAAAGCCAGTGGCTTGCTGCAAATCCTGGAGGGGAGGGCGGCGCAAGCCAACCTGTACCGCTTCTGTCAATTGCTGGAGCAAGCCTTGCCGGAGCATCCGCCATTGGGTAGCACTGCGAGCCCTGCGAACGACCCGGTTCGCTTTCGACCGGACCCTGGTATGGGTTTTCCAGCCGGGGAACTGAAGGCCATCGATATCCACGGGGCTGATCCGCAGTGGCCGCCCACGGTACGCACACGCCTGCTCGGCCTGTACGGCGTGGATTCACCCTTGCCGACTACTTATCTCGACGACATTACCCAGCGCCGGGACGGCCACGAGGCACTGGAGGCCTTTCTCGACATCTTCAATCACCGGGTACTCACGCAGTTCTATCGCATCTGGCGTAAGTATTCGTACCCGGCCACGTTCGAAGCTGGCGGCACCGACGCGACCTCGCAATGCTTGCTGGGGCTGATCGGGTTGGGCATTCCAGGCACGGCCAAGCATGTCGCCACGCCGATTTCGCGGTTCCTCGCATTGCTCGGCTTGATGAGGCTACCAACGCGCAATGTCGAGGGTTTGCAGGCGCTGGTCAAGTTACTGGCTCCCAGCACTCTGGCACGAGTTAGCGCACATTGGCCGCACCGAATTGCCCTAGCGCAACCCGCCAGCTTGTCGAAGATTCGACCGGTACGTCTGCAGCAGGACATGCCGTTAGGAAGCGTCGGGCAGGATGCCAACAGCCAGTTGCGCTTAGTGCTGTTTACCGAAGATCGCGAGGAGGCGCGTGGCTGGTTGCCGGGGGGGCAGTTGCATGCCGACTTGCTGGTGTTGCTGCGCGTTTACCTTGGCTGGCGGTGTTCCGCCTTGCTGGAGCTCTCTTTGCCGACGCATTGCCTGCCGGTGCCGCTGCTGGGGGAAGCTCCGGTGTTGCTCGGCATGACCGGTGTACTGGGGCTCGGCGGTGGCGGGAAAAAGGCGGGGCCGGGGAACGTCACCATCAAACTGGGCCGCTACCAGGGGCTGCAGAACAATCCTCATGAAAGAGAAGTACAGCATGTTGCGTATCGTTTCTAAGTCACTCCTGCTGGCCATGCTCGGCGTGCTACAGGGTGGCTGTGGCTTGTACCAGGGGGTGACCGACGCCAGCACCTCCACCGCAAGGGCGATCTTCTACAAGCAGGTAAGGACCCTGCATCTGGACTTCAGCGGCCGTGCGGCGATGAACACCAATGGTCACGACATGAATGCGCTTTCTGTCCCGACACTGGTGCGCATCTATCAGCTAGGGGACCGTATGGCACTCGAAAAGGCCACTTATGAAAGTCTGCTGAGTCATGCGGATACTGCGTTGGCTTCTGACCTGCTGGATCAGCGCGTGGTTGTGGTGAAGCCTGGCGAGGGGGCGAAGTTGAGCGTGCCGATGAACGAGGAAGCGCAAGTCGTTGCAGTAGTGGCGTTGTTCCGCCAGCCGGATACGGTGAAGAACAGCTGGAGGCTAGTTTTGACTCGCGAGGATCTGAACCCGGATCGGCCGCGCGTGATCGAACTTGGCGACAACAGTCTGCTCCTGCGTCCCTTGTCCAGGAAGTAACGCCATGAATGAACAGAGCCTGTCACTCTACGAAGTGCTTTTGCAGAACTTCTCTGGCGAATTGGAATTGCATCGTGTCCACGAAGAAGACCAGGTCATCCTGTCGGTGCTCGACAACCTGCAGCGCATCCTCGACAGCCGGGCCGGAGCCCTCAGCCATCTTCCGGATTACGGATTGCCCGACCTAGGCGTCATCCTGCAGGGGCTCCCGGCAACCGCCCATGGGTTGATGGGCACCCTCACCGACACCTTGCTGAAATACGAACCGCGCCTGGCTGCGGTGAACGTGCGGTTACTGCCGCAGTCCCTCCCCGGGCACCTCGAGTACGCCCTGGATGTGCAGCTGAAGAGCGGTATGCAGGCAACCTTCGGCACCACGCTTGCCCCGGAGGGCAAAGTGCTAGTGCGTCACCTGAAGCAGATGAGCTACCTGACGACGGAGAGGAATGGATTGCGGGGATCGTTCGAATAGTCGAGTGGAGTGAAGAATGACGTTACTTTTTGAGCTGAAATACCGTCCTGGCGGTGATCCGACCGGCTTCGCCCAATACGGTGCACTGCATGAAGAGCTGAGCAAGTTGGCTCAACCCGCATCCCCTGAAGTGAATTGGGAATGGGTGGAGTATCAGTGCCTGTCCCTGTTCAAGGAGAACGGGGCGGAGCTGCAATCAGCCGCCGCGTTCTTGCTGGCCCGCATGCACCTTCACGGATTGTCTGGTATGGAGCAGGCGTTGGCGCTTGTCGTGGCCCTGCTGGCTCATGGCGAGCCGGTACCTTGGCCGCCCTCGTCATCTGCGCGCGCGCAGATATTGGCATGGCTATGCGTGCACCTACAGTCCGTAGTTAGGAGGTCGGAGTTATCAACTTCAGACCTTCTGCTTGCACGCCGAATCAACGCTGGACTGACCCAGATAAGTGAGCTGCTTGGGCGTAAGAATCAGCCGTCGGTATCAGCGCTGGAGGAACTGCGACAACAGTTCGAGAAACTCATAAGGCGCCTGGAACCTGAGTCGGTTACCAGCGAACTTGCGATACAGCAGGCCGCAGGGGGGGCTGGAGGGGCTCTCGGTATGCATACATTTAACCCGTTCCATGTCGCCAACGTCTTGCCGTCCAGCACGCCAAATGTGTTGGTGGTATCACTCGCTGATGGCCATAGGGCTGATTCATCCACGCGGAGCAGGAAAGACGTTTTTCTGTTTTCGTTGCTCGCGCTGCTCTGTGTGATCGTTTTGGGCGGACTCGGGTGGTGGGGGCATGGGCTATGGCTTGCAATGGAGCATCGCCAGCTCGCGCAGATGGCAGATCCCGAGGTTGTTCACTTGGATAGCCTCATGCTCTTTCCTTCCGGTAGTGCACAGCTCAGGCCGGAATCCACCAAGGTGCTGATTAACAGTCTGATGAACATCAAGGCGCAGCAGGATTGGTTGATCGTTATCACCGGTCATTCCGATGCTGTTGGCAATGTCGGTCAGAATCTGGAGCTATCCCTAGCCCGGGCTGCTGCGGTACGCGATTGGATGCAGCGTATGGGAGATATCCCCGACAGCTGCTTTGTTGTGCAGGGGTTCGGTGCGGGGCAACCGCTTGCGAGCAACGATACGGAAGAGGGGCGTTCTACTAACCGCCGAGTGGATATTCGACTGGTGCCGCAGGCTGGTGCATGCGCTACAGGCCATGCGCAAGAAGACGTGCCCAGCTGATGCTGTTGCAGGATGGTTTACCTCGAAGGGCGGTGATAAGGGCATCGCTGGTTACTCCAGCTAACGCCAAGCTCGCGCAGCTATATAAGAAAGCAGTGGAGAAGGACGCCTTAGCAGCGCGCTGGAAAGGTATGACAAAAAGGTTTCAATTAAGTGTTGACGGCAGATTCTGCATCCCTATAATGCGCACCTCTCCCAGCGACGAAGCAGCGGAAAGGCTTGAAAATCAAGCACTTAGCTGTAGTTAGGCGCAGGGAGAGGTGATCGGCAGGCGGTGGTAGTGCTTGTCGCTTCGGTCTTCCGAGAGGTCGGCCAGAAGATGATCGCCGAGGTGTTGACAGCGACTTTCAACGCTGTAGAATGCGCCT
>NZ_SSOF01000060.1:0-23500 GCF_029873115.1 Pseudomonas sp. BN606
GGTCAGGCGTCCTGGTAGGCCTCGATGGACGGGCAGGCGCAGACCAGGTTGCGGTCGCCGTAGACGTTGTCCACGCGGCCCACTGGCGGCCAGTACTTGCCGTCCACCAGGCTGGCGCTGGGGTACACGGCGAGTTCGCGGCTGTAGCGGTGGGTCCACTCGCCGACCAGTTCCTGGGCGGTGTGCGGGGCGTTCTTCAGCGGGTTGTCGTCCTTGTCCAGTTCGCCGTTCTCCACCGCGCGGATTTCCTCGCGGATGCGGATCATGGCGTCGCAGAAGCGGTCCAGCTCTTCCTTCGACTCGCTCTCGGTGGGCTCGATCATCAGGGTGCCCGGCACCGGGAAGGACATGGTCGGGGCGTGGAAGCCGTAGTCGATCAGGCGCTTGGCGACGTCATCGACGCTGATGCCGCTGGTTTCCTTGAGCGGACGCAGGTCGAGGATGCACTCGTGGGCCACCAGGCCGTTGCTGCCGGTGTAGAGCACCGGGTAGTGCTCTTCCAGGCGGCGGGCGATGTAGTTGGCGTTGAGGATCGCCATCTGGGTGGCGCGGCGCAGGCCTTCGCCGCCCATCATGCGGATGTACATCCAGGTGATCGGCAGGATGCTGGCGCTGCCGAACGGCGCCGCGCTGACCGCGCCTTCCTTGCGGGCCATGTGTGCGTGGCCGGGCAGGAAGGGCGCCAGGTGGGCCTTCACGCCGATCGGGCCGACACCCGGGCCGCCGCCGCCGTGGGGGATGCAGAAGGTCTTGTGCAGGTTCAGGTGCGAGACGTCGCCGCCGAACTGGCCCGGGGCGCAGAGGCCGACCATGGCGTTCATGTTGGCGCCGTCGATGTACACCTGGCCGCCGTTGGCGTGGATGATGTCGCAGATTTCGCGGATGCCTTCCTCGAACACGCCGTGGGTCGACGGGTAGGTGATCATCAGCGCGGCGAGGCGATCCTTGTGCTCCTCGGCCTTGGCCTTGAGGTCGGCGATATCGACGTTGCCGCGGGCGTCGCAGGCGGTCACCACCACGCGCATGCCGACCATGCTGGCGGTGGCCGGGTTGGTGCCGTGGGCCGATTGCGGGATCAGGCAGATGTCGCGCTGGTCGTCGCCACGGCTGAGGTGGTAGGCGCGGATCGCCAGCAGGCCGGCGTACTCGCCCTGGGAGCCGGCGTTGGGCTGCAGGGACACGGCGTCATAGCCGGTGGCCTGGCAGAGCATGGCTTCCAGCTCGCGGGTCAGTTCCAGGTAGCCCTGGGACTGTTCGGCCGGGGCGAAGGGGTGCAGGGCGCCGAACTCGGCCCAGGTCACCGGGATCATTTCGCTGGCGGCGTTCAGCTTCATGGTGCAGGAGCCCAGCGGGATCATGCTGCGGTCCAGCGCCAGGTCCTTGTCGGCGAGCTTGCGCAGGTAGCGCATCAGCTCGGTTTCCGAGTGGTAGCGGTTGAATACCGGGTGGCTGAGGATCGCGCTCTGGCGCAGCAGGGCGGCCGGCAGGCGGCTGGCGACCGTGGCGGCCAGTTCGGCGAAGACCGGCAGGGCCTGGCCGTCGGCGAAGAGTGCCCAGAGCTGCTCGACGTCGGCCTGGGTGGTGGTCTCGTCAAGGGACAGGCCGAGGCGCGCGGCATCCACTTCACGCAGGTTGAGGTGCTGGGCGCGGGCCTGGGCGTGCCGGTCGGCGGTCTTGGCGCCGGTGGCCAGGGTCAGGGTGTCGAAGAAGGCTTCCTGCTCGACGGCAACCCCCAGCTGGGTCAGGCCGGCGGCGAGGATGGCGGTTAGCTGGTGCACGCGCCGGGCGATGCGGGTCAGGCCCTGCGGACCGTGGTAGACGGCGTACATGCTGGCGATGTTGGCCAGCAGCACCTGCGCGGTGCAGATGTTGCTGGTGGCCTTCTCGCGGCGGATGTGCTGTTCGCGGGTCTGCATGGCCAGGCGCAGGGCCGGCTTGCCGTGGCGGTCGATGGAGACGCCGACCAGGCGGCCCGGCATGTCGCGCTTGAAGTTGTCGCGGGTGGCGAAGTAGGCCGCGTGCGGGCCGCCGAAGCCCAGCGGCACGCCGAAGCGCTGGGCGCTGCCGAGGGCGACGTCGGCACCGAACTCGCCGGGCGGGGTGAGCAGGGTCAGGGCCAGCAGGTCGGCGGCGACGGCGACCAGGGCGCCGGCGGCGTGGAAGCGCGCCACCAGCTCGCGGTAGTCGAAGAGGTCGCCGTTGGCGGCGGGGTACTGCAGCAGGGCGCCGAAGTAGGCGCTGGCGTCGCTGAGCTCACGCTCGTCGCCGATCACCACTTCGATGCCCAGCGGCTCGGCGCGGGTGCGCAGCACGTCGAGGGTCTGCGGGTGGCAGTGCTGGGAGGCGAAGAAGGCGTTGCTGGCCTTGTTCTTCGCCAGGCGCTTGCAGAAGGTCATGGCTTCGGCGGCGGCGGTGCCTTCGTCGAGCAAGGAGGCGTTGGCCACCGGCAGGCCGGCGAGGTCGCTGACCAGGGTCTGGAAGTTCAGCAGGGCTTCCAGGCGGCCCTGGGAGATTTCCGGCTGGTAGGGGGTGTAGGCGGTGTACCAGGCGGGGTTTTCCAGCAGGTTGCGGAGGATCGGGCTGGGGGTGTGGCAAGGGTAGTAGCCCTGGCCGATGTAGCTCTTGAACAGCTGGTTCTTCGCGGCGATGGCCTTGATCGCGGCGAGCGCTTCGGCCTCGCCCTGGCCGGCCGGCAGGTCGAGCACGCTGGTGCCCTTGATGCTGTCGGGCACCACACTGGCGATCAGCGCTTCCAGGCTGTCGAAACCAAGCAGCTGCAGCATGGACTGGATATCAACATTGCGCGGGCCGATATGGCGCGGGACGAACTCGTTGCGCGTGTCCAGGGGGTATTGGGCGAGGCTCATGGCGGCTCCTCCGTCAGGCTTGGTCGGCGAGGAACGCGTCGTAACCGGCCTGATCCATCAGGTTGGCGACGGCTTCGGGATCGTTCGGACGGATGCGGAAGAACCAGCCATCGTCCAGGGGGGCTTCGTTGACCAGTTCGGGGTTTTCGGCCAGAGCCTGGTTCACTTCGACCACTTCGCCGTCGAGCGGCATGGTGATATTGCTGGCGGCCTTCACCGATTCCAGTACGGCTACTTCGGCGCCCTGCTCATAGCGTCCCGCGTCGGGCAACTGCACGAACACCACGTCACCCAGGGCTTCCTGGGCATAGCTGGTGATGCCGACAGTCACTTCGCCGTTGGCTTCGACACGCAGCCATTCGTGCTCGGGAGTAAAACGCAGAGTGGTCATGGAACGTCCTCTTGTTATCAGGGTGGGTCCCGAGCACTTGGCTCGGCTGATGGAACAAGAGCAATTGAGGTGCCAACTACTTAAAAGGCTTATATATCAATGGATTGATGGGTTTTCTCGTTCCCGAATCATTATGTTTGGAGCGATATCGCTCCGCTCCGAAAAGCGTCTTTCAATCGCCCTGAGCGAGGAAAGCCCCGGAAACCGGGGCTTGAGGAGGAGTGGAGCGAAATCGCTCCAGTGGAATGGATTCGAACCGGGGATGAACTGTAGGAGCGAGCTTGCTCGCGAAAGATCGTGGTCGGACCGTCCGCGAGCAAGCTCGCTCCTACAATCGCGAATGAATTCGCTCCTACAATCGCGAATGAATTCGCTCCTACAAAAGAGCCGTCCTTATCGGGAAATACCGTACTTGCGCAGCCGCTGCCCGATGGCAGTGTGGGAGGTACTCAGCCTGGTCGCCAACTGCCGCGTGGACGGGTAGACGGCATAGAGCTGTTGCAGCAGGTTCTTCTCGAAGCCTTGCACCGCGTCTTCCAGGCTGGTGACCTCCAGAGAATCGACCTGCTGGGGGCTGAGGGCGGTGCCGGCGAGCTCGAGGTCGTCGCAGTCGATCAGGTCGCCTTCGCTGACGGCGGCAGCGCGGAAGATCACGTTCTGCAACTGGCGCACGTTGCCCGACCAGCGATTGCCCAGCAGCAGGGGGTAGGTGGTCGGGGCCAACTGGCAGGGCGGCCGCTGGATCTGCGCGCAGGCCTGGTCGAGGAAATGCCCGGCAAGCAGGAGGATGTCCTGGCCACGGTCGCGCAGGGGCGGGACGTCCAGGTTCAGCACGTTGAGGCGGTAGAACAGATCCTCACGGAAGCTGCCGGCGCCGACCATGGCCTCCAGGTCCCGGTGGGTGGCGCCGAGGACGCGGACGTTCACATGCACTTCGCGGTCGCCGCCAACCCGGCGGAAGCAGCCATCGCTGAGAAAGCGCAACAGTTTGGCTTGCAGGTAGGGAGACATCTCGCCGACTTCATCGAGGAACACCGTGCCGCCGTCGGCCATTTCCAATAGACCGGGCTTGCCGCCGCGCTGGGCGCCGGTAAAGGCGCCCGCCGAGTAACCGAAGAGTTCGCTTTCGGCCAGGCTTTCCGGCAGTGCCGCGCAGTTCAACGCCAGGAATGGCGCGTCGCGTCGCTCGCTCAGGGTGTGGCAGGCGCGGGCCACCAGTTCCTTGCCGGTGCCAGTCTCGCCGCGGATCAGCAGGTGCGCGTCCAGACCGGCGACCTTGCGCAGACGTGCCTTGAGCTGCTTCAGCGGCGGCGACTTGCCGAGCAGTGCTTCCATGCCTTCGCCGCCGTCATGGCGCAGAGAGGCCAGACGCTCGCCGATACGACTCGGTGGATAGAGGGTGAGCAGGCCCCCGGCCAGGTCACCCGGTCCGCCATCCGCGGCGCTGCTGATTGGTGTGGCGTCCAGCAGCAGTGCCTGTCCCTTGAAGGCCACTTCGCACATGGGCAGGCGAAAGCCACGGTCGATCAGGGTTTGCGCCAGCGCGGGATCATCGAACAGGTTCGACAGTGGCTCCCCGGCAGGCTCGCGACCGTAGAGGTTGGTCAGCGAGGGGTTGGCCAGCAGTACATGGCCGCTGTCGTCCACCGCCAGTACCGGGTCGCTGACTGCCGCCAGCAGGGCGTCGAGCTGCAGGCGGCGGCGCTGGCCGGGAAGAATGTCGACCACGGTCACCGCCTGCACGCCTTGTACGCCGTGCAGGGCTTCACGCAGTTCTTCCAGCACTTCCGGACCGAGGCTGGGGGCGTCGATGTACACGTTCGGCGGAATCATCTCCACCGCTTCCAGGTTGAGGTTGCGGCCACCGAGCAAGGCCAGGACTTCCTGGGTGATGCCGACGCGGTCGATGAAGGTGACGTGGATGCGCATGGGAGGGTCGCCTGCGAATGGCTCAAGTTCTGCCCGTGCCGCTGGAGCACTGGGTCAGGTCTTCGAGGAAGGCATGGAGGATCGGTGGCATCGCCCCGCGACGGGTGATCACGTCGAACGGCGATTCGAGTTGCGAATCGGTGATGGGCAAGCGGCGCATTTCGCCGGTGCGTACCCATTGTTCGGCGACATGCATCGGCAGCAGGCCGAGGTAGGCGCCGGAAATGATCAGGATGGCCAGCGCCTCGATATTGTCCACAGTGGCCGCGGCCTTGCTCACGCCCAGTACGTCGAGATCGTACTGCTGCATGTAGCCGCGCACCACGATGCGGCTGGCGCCAATGGCCTTGCCCAGCTCGGCCCCTTCCAGCCCGGTCTCGAACAGTGGGTGGTGGCGCCCGCAATAAAGTCCCAGTGCCTCGTGGTAAAGCGGCGAGTAGTGGATGCCTGGGATGCGCACAGGGAAGTGACCGATGGCCAGGTGTAGGCGATTGTCCAGGACCCGCTCTTCCAATTCGGCGGGTGTCCCGACGTAGACGCTCAGGTGCACGTCGTGCCCTCGGGAGACGAAACGCTGAGTGGCGCGGGGCAGGGGAGAGTCGCGGTCGGTGATGGTGCTGTCGATGATGCCGAGGTTGAGCTTGCCGCTGATGCGTTGCTTGAGCACATCGGCGTCCATGCAGAAGGTCTCCACCGCCGAAAGCAGCCGCTGGGTCGCCTCATGGATGGCCACGCCCTGTTCGGTCAGGCGGAAACCACTGCGGCCGCGCTGGCAGAGCTTGACCCCCAGTCTCGTCTCCAGGTGGTTCATCTGTTCGCTGATGGTGGACTGGCCCGCATTCAGCGCGGCCTGAGCGGCAGAGAAACCGCCGCATTTGACGATGGTGGCGAAGACCCTGAGCAGTTTCAGGTCCACATCATGCAACTGGATCACGCGAACCTCCCAGTCGATCGTTACTTCGGAATTAGCGATATGAGCATCTGATGTTTTGCATTTTTACAAAATAATCCTGCGCCCATAGTGCCTGCAACGGCGAATTCCAAGCCGGTTCGCCGACCACTGAAAACAAGAAGCGAGGCGCACGACGATGTCGAAGAATGCATATGAGTCCGGACGGTTGAACCTGCCTTTCGTAGGTCACTGTACGTTTGCCAAGTCCCCGATCTGCACCGATTGGGATGCCATCAACGCGGACGTCGCCGTGCTCGGTGCGCCCAATGACATGGGCACCCAGTGGCGCTCCGGGGCACGCTTCGGACCACGCAGCATTCGCGAAGCTTCCACGCTGTTTTCCTTTGGCCATTCCGGCGCCTACGACCATGAGGACGACGCCCTCTATCTCACCCAGGACCAGGTGACCATGGTGGATGTCGGCGATGCGGACATCGTCCACACCGACATGGCCTCCAGTAACGACAACATCGAATTCGCCGTACGCAAGATTCTCGAATCCGGTGCCATGCCGGTGGTGCTGGGTGGTGACCATTCGATCCACGCCCCGGTGATCAAGGCCTTCGAGGGCCACGCCCCCATTCATATCGTGCATTTCGATGCGCACCTGGACTTCGTCGACGAGCGCCACGGTGTGCGCTACGGCCACGGCAACCCGCTGCGCCGCGCCTCCGAACTGGACCACATCGTCGGAATGACCCAGATGGGCATTCGCAACGTGTCTTCCTCCAACCGCGATGACTACGACGCCGCCCGCGCCGCCGGCTCGCAGATTCTTTCGGTACGCGATGTACGGCGGCTGGGCACCGAAGGCGTCATGGCGAAGATCCCGGAAGGCCTGGACTACTACATCACCATCGACATCGACGGCTTCGACCCGTCCATCGCTCCCGGCACCGGCACGCCCAGCCACGGCGGCTTCCTCTACTACGAGGTGCTGGAAATCATCCAGGCGCTGGCCAAACGCAGCCAGGGCCGGGTCGTCGGCATCGACCTGGTGGAGGTTGCACCGGCCTATGACCCCACCGGCGCCACCTCGATTCTCGCGGCGCAACTGCTGATGAACAGCATCGGCTTCATCTTCCACGAACGCGCCCGCAACCGCTGACAGGCCAGGAGGAACAGAGCGTGGACATCAAGGTAAAAGACTATCTGCAGCAGTTCGGCGTATCCGAAGCGACCCAGCGCTTCCTCGGCAAGACGCAGAAAATGTTCGTGGGCGGCGCCTGGCTGGAGCCTGCCGATGGCGCCAGTGCCGAGGTGATCGAGCCTTCCACCGGTGCAGTGCTCACCCGCATTCCCATGGGTGCGCCTGAGGACCTGGACCGTGCGGTGCAGGCCGCGCGTGCGCAATTCGACGGTGGCGCCTGGAGCCAGCTCAAGCCGCTGGAGCGTGAGCGCCTGCTGCATGGCCTGGCCGACCTGATCGAGGCCAATGCCGATGAGCTGGCAGAAATAGAATCCATTGACATGGGCAAGTCGGTCGCCCAGGCGCGGGCCGTGGATATCCAGGGCACCATCGACACCTTCCGCTACTTCGCCGGCTGGGCCAGCAAAATCCATGGCCGCACCGTCGAACCCTCGCTGCCGGGCAACTACCTGGCCTATACGCGCAAGGAGCCGGTGGGTGTGGTGGGCGTCATCGTGCCCTGGAACTTCCCGCTGCAGACCATGGCCTGGAAGCTTGGCGCGGCACTGGCGGTGGGTTGCACCGTGGTGGTAAAGCCGGCGGAGCTGACCTCCCTTTCGGCCCTGCGTTTCGCCGAGCTGGTACAGGAAGCCGGCATCCCCGATGGCGTGGTGAATATCGTCACCGGTCGCGGCAGCGTGGTCGGAGCAGCCATGTCCTGCCATCCGGGAATCGACAAGCTGAGCTTCACCGGCTCGACCCCAGTCGGCTGCGGCGTGGGCAAGGCGGCCATGGACCAGATGAAGCGCCTGACCCTGGAGCTGGGCGGCAAGTCGCCGGTGATCGTCTTCGCCGACGCCGATATCAAGGCCGCGGCCCAGGCGGTGGCCAACGGGGTGTTCTTCAACTCCGGACAGGTTTGCGACGCGGGTACCCGTGCTTATGTCCATCGCAGCGTTTACGCCGAGTTCCTGCGCGAACTGGCCAGCTACACCGCAACGCTGAAGATCGCTCCCGGACTGGACCCGGACTGCTTCATCAGCCCGATGGTTTCGCGTCAGCAACAGCAGCGGGTGCTTGAGTACATCGAGGCCGGCAAGGCGGAGGGCGCGGAGCTGTATTACGGCGGCGAACCGGTCGAAGGCCCCGGCTATTTCGTCCAGCCAACCGTCTTCGCCAACTGCCGCAACGACATGCGCATCGTCCAGGAGGAAATCTTCGGCCCGGTGCTGGTCACTGCCGCCTTCGATACCGAGGAAGAAGCCCTGGCGCTGGCCAACGATTCGCTCTTCGGCCTGGCCGCGGCGCTCTACTCGAACGACCTCGGGCGGGTCCACAACCTGATCCCGCGCCTGCGTGCGGGCACCGTCTACGTCAACGCCCACAGCACCCTCGATCCCTCGATGCCCTTCGGCGGCTACAAGCAGTCGGGCTACGGCAAGGACCTCGGGTCGGAGCAACTGGAATACCTGCTGGAAACCAAAGCCGTGTGGATCACACTGCCCTGAGGAGCTGGGCGGAAGTAGCCGTCGCCTTCGGGCGACGGTCCTGATTGGCCGGGATGCATCGAATTTCAAGAACAAGAACCCATTGAGGTGATGCCCAGATGAACAGCCAACCCGATATCGAGCGTGCACAAGAGTTGGAAAGGCGCATACGCGTCTATGAGCAGTTGGAAGCAAGCAAGAAGTGGCCGGGGGCGTTGAACGCCGTCGACTACATCGCAACCATCCTGATGACGCTGGTCCTGGTCGTCGGCTTCTACCTCTGGGGGTACTGAGCCATGACCCACCACGATCCCGTCAATCACAGCCTGGAAGCCGAGCGGGGCGATACGCCGCTCCTCCCCTCGGAACGCATGTGGGGCTTCTGGGAGTTCACCTACGCGAACTCCGCCCTGGCCATCGCCACCTGGGCCTTCCTCATCGGCGGTGCCACGGCCCTGTTCGTCGGGCCGCAGCAGGGCATCGCCGCCATCGTCATCGGCAACATCCTCGGGGTGCTGCTGACCACCTTCGCTACCTGCGTACCCTGCGGCAAGTACGGCACCGAGCAGTTCACCTTCCTGCGCAGCATGTTCGGCGGCAACGGCAGCCGGCTGGTCTACGTGCTGGCGGTGGTGTTCCTCACCATGGGCTGGCTGGCGGTCCTGGGGCTGATGTTCGGCCGCTCCATCGACGGCCTTGCCGGACTGGTGTCGGAGCACAAGACCGATGCCAGTGGCTGGCTGGTCCTGGGCGCGGGGTTCTTCGCGGTGGTCCTCACCGGCTTCGTGGTCGCCAAGGGACCGACGTCGATCAAGGTGTTCAACACCATCGTGGCGCCGGCTCTGGTGGTGATCATGGGCGTGATGTTCTACATGATCCTCAGCGAGCACGCGTTCTCCGAGCTGATGGCCATGCCCGCGCTGGACGCTCCCTTCGACGACAAGCGGGTGAACTTCATGATCGCCGTCGAGGTGAACATGGCCGCAGGCTTCTCCTGGTGGCCCTATGTGGGCAACCTGGCGCGCCTCTCGAAGAACCAGCGGACTTCGTACTGGCCGAACATCATCGGCATCTTCGCGGCCGCCGCCCTGGGTGAAGTGGTTGGCCTGCTGGCCGCCGCCGCCCTGGGAGACAGCGATCCCACGGTCTGGATGACCCGGATCGGTGGCCTGACCTTCGGCGTCATCGCCCTGGGCTTCGTAGCCTTCGCCAACGTCACCAGCATGGTGAACATCCTCTACACCTCCATCGTCGGCCTGCGCCAGCTTGCCGGCCAGAAGCTGCGGGAATTCAGTTGGGAGTGGCTGGTGGTGCTGTTCTGCCTGGTGCCGGGGTTGATCGTGCTCTTTGCGCCGGGCATCTACGACGGCTTCTTCATCTTCCTGGTCTGGACCTCAGCCCTGAACAGCGCCCTGGCGGGCATCGGCATCGCCGATTACTTCTTCCTCCGCCGCCAGCGCCTGAACCTGCGCCACCTCTACGCCAACGAAGCACATTCGCCATTCCACTTCTGGCGCGGTTTCAACCCCGCGGCCATCGTGGCGCTGGCCGCCGGCTTCGCCATCTATGTGGTGGTGTTCAACCCGCAGACCCTGGCCAATACCAATTTCTTCACCTTCGCCACCGCTTCCCTGCCGTCCTGCCTGCTGGCCGGGCTGGTCCACTACGTGCTGACCCGCGTGCTGGCCACCCGCATGGGCTGGGGCGCCTACCCAAAGGGCAACGAACGCAACACCGAGGCCCTGGGCCTCACCGCAAAGGGCTACAGCAATGAATAAGCGATACGACTACATCATCATCGGCGCCGGCTCGGCTGGCTGCGTCCTGGCCAACCGCCTGACCGAGGATGCCGGCACCTCCGTACTGGTCCTGGAGTTCGGCGGCAGCGATCGCAGTGTGCTGATCCAGATGCCCAGCGCGTTTTCCATCCCGATGAACACGAAGAAGTACAACTGGCGCTACGAGACGGTGGCCGAGCCGCATCTGGACGGACGCCGCCTGCACTGCCCGCGGGGCAAGGTGCTCGGCGGTTCGTCCTCGATCAACGGCCTGGTCTACATCCGTGGCCATGCCTATGACTTCGACGAATGGGAAAGCCTGGGAGCGAAGAACTGGAGCTACCGGAACTGCCTGCCGTACTTCAAGCGTGCGGAGACCTTCAAGTTCGGTGGCGATGATTACCGGGGTGCCAGCGGCCCCCTGGCCACCAACAATGGCAACAACATGCAGAACCCGCTGTATGGCGCCTGGGTGGAGGCGGGTGCCGAGGCCGGATACATCAAGACCGAGGACTGCAACGGCTACATGCAGGAAGGCTTCGGCGCCATGCACATGACCGTGAAGGACGGCGTGCGCTGGTCCACCGCCAACGCCTATCTGCGTCCGGCCATGGAGCGTCCCAACCTGACCGTGATCACCCATGCCATGACCCGGCGCCTGCTTCTCGACGGCAAGCGGGTTGTCGGCGTGGAGTACGACCAGGGCGGCCAGACGCATACCGTGCACTGCAATCGCGAAGTGCTGGTGTCTTCCGGTCCCATTGGTTCGCCGCACCTGTTGCAGCGCTCCGGCATCGGTCCGGCAGCGGTGCTGGAGAAGGCCGGCATCCAGGTCAGGCATGACCTGCCGGGTGTAGGCGAGAACCTGCAGGATCACTCGGAAATCTACATCCAGTACGAATGCAAGGAACCGGTGACGCTGAACAGCAAGATGGGCCTGCTGGCCAAGGCGATGATCGGCCTGCGCTGGCTGCTGTTCAAGGACGGCCTGGGTGCGAGCAACCACTTCGAGGCGGGTGGTTTCATCCGCTCCGAACAGGGTTTGCGCTGGCCGGACATCCAGTTCCATTTCCTCCCGGCGGCGATGCGCTACGACGGCGACAAACCCTTCAAGGGGCATGGCTTCATGGTGCTCACCGGTCCCAACAAGCCAAAGAGTCGTGGACACGTCCGTGCCCTCTCGGCAGACCCGTACCAGCACCCGGAAATTCGCTTCAACTACCTGGAGAGCGAGGAGGACCGCGAAGGCTTCCGCCGCTGTGTGCGCCTGACCCGCGAGATCATCGGCCAGCCGGCGATGGATCGTTACCGGGGCGTCGAACTGGCACCCGGTCCGAACGTGCTGACGGACGAGGAAATCGACGCCTTCGTGCGCGCCAACATGGAAAGCACCATGCACCCCTGCGGCTCCTGCCGCATGGGTGAGGACGACATGGCCGTGGTGGATTCCGAGCTGCGCGTAAGGGGCATCCAGGGGTTGCGGGTGATCGACTCGTCGGTCTTCCCCACCGAGCCCAACGGCAACCTCAACGCACCGACCATCATGCTCGCCGAACGCGCTTCTGACCTGGTGCGTGGCCGTCGGCCGCTGGCGCCTGAAGACGCACCGGTGGGCCTGGCCGCGAACTGGGAAAGCGCCCAGCGCAGCCACGCGCCATTGCGCCAGGTGGGGGCCTGAGGCGCAGGGCGAAACAGTTCTGTACCTCCCAAAAACGTGCCCGCTGGCGCACCCCGCACCCCGCACCCCGCACCCCCGCCCCCTTTCCCAGAGGGCGAGGGGTGACTCGCGCCGGCGAGGCACAGGTCATCCTGATGCTCTCACTGGCCTGAGACGGAGTAGACGAGGCAGGGAAACGACCGTTCGGCGCTCGTCATGAAATTGTCACGGTTCTATGGCAGAGCGAACGACAGGAATTCATCAGAATCGCGTTCAACTGGGGTTTTGCGTTCTGGATTTCCATCATGCGTGTGCTGATCCTGCTCGCCGCGCTCATCTGCGGCCTGCCTTCCTTTGCTATCGCCAACGCTCGCTGCGATGTCGCCGTGCCGACGGAGACCGTCGACCTGGGCGAGGTGCGCCTGGCTTACCAGAGCGTAGGGCGTGAGCGGGACCCGGCGCTGCTGTTGATCATGGGCCTGGGCGGACAGCTCATCCACTGGCCGGACGAGGTGGTGCAGCGCCTCTGCGAAAACGGCTTCCGGGTCATCCGTTTCGACAATCGCGACGTCGGACTCTCGGCCTGGATTGGCCCCGCACCTTCGACCAACCTGCCTTACGAAGTGGTGCGTTATCGCCTGGGCCTGCCGGTTTCAGCGCCTTACGGCCTGCGCGACATGGCCAGCGACTCATTGCACCTGCTGGATGCCCTGCACATTCGGCAGGCCCATGTACTGGGCGCCAGCATGGGCGGGATGATCGCCCAGCACCTGGCCGACCTCGCTCCGCAGCGGGTGCTGAGCCTGACCCTGATCATGACCAGCTCCGGCGCCCAGGGCTTGCCGGCGCCTAGTTCGGCGCTGCTGGAGCTGCTTGCACGGCGCGAGGCACCGAGCCGCGAGGTGGCTATCCAGCAACAGGCCGACTTGCTCGCCGCGCTGGGCAGTCCCGATGTCAGCGACGATCGCTTTCAACTGCTGGAGCAGGCTGCCCGCGCCTACGACCGCTCCTTCAACCCCGAAGGTGTGCAGCGGCAGATGCTGGCGATCCTCGCCGAGCCCAGCCGCGTCGACATGCTCAATCGCCTGCAGGTGCCCACCCTGGTGGTGCACGGTACGGCCGATCCGCTTCTGCCGGTGATGCATGGCGTGCATGTGGCGGCGCATATCAAGGGTTCGGAGCTGAAGCTGATTCCCGGCCTGGCGCATCGGTTCCAGGAGGCTTTCAAGGAACCGTTGCTGTCGGCGGTGCTGCCGCACCTGATGGCTCACCGCCGCTCCGAGGGGCATGTGGCACAGCTATAGCGTGTAGGTACGAGCCATTTGCCGGAGCGGAGACGTGGCCAGCACCCTAGTCCGGATATCAGCCGGGCTGCTGGCTACGGAAATACCGAACGACGCAACGCGATCGCCGGGAGGTGAATTTTTTCTGGGCGCCCCGAACCTGTGTTGCACGGCGCAGTCATACGCCAGCCCCGAAATCACAATGACTCTCCTGCACGCCATTCCATGCGCCCAATCCGCCGATCCCTTCGTCTGCTTCCAACCTTGCCACTTGCCCTGCTGTCCCTGTTCACCCACGCCGCCCAGGCGGGTGATGAGCGTCAACTGCTGGCAGCGATCAACGACTACCGCACCCACAGCCAGCGTTGCGGGTGGAGCAGTGTCCAGGCGGCACCGCCGCTGAAGATGAAAGCCAACGTGGCACTGCCGGTGGGGTACTCGGGTGAACTGCGCCGGGGGCTGCGCGATGCCGGCTACGTGGCCGGTGAGGTGCGGAGCATCCGCTTGTCCGGGGCGCGTGATGCGCGTTTGGCGTTCGACATGCTCCGCGATGACTACTGCACGGATTTGATGGACCCGCAGGTGACCGATGTCGGCATCAGTCGTAGCGGCAATCAGTGGCGCCTGGTACTGGCCCGACCCATGGCCAGTGCCCAGCTTGGGGATACCCGCTCGGCCGGTCAGGCGCTGCTGGCTCAGGTCAATGCGGCGCGGGCCAAGCCGCGTATGTGCGGTGGCAAGCGCTTTGCCGCTGCCCGCCCTCTCGCCTGGAGCACCGCCCTTGGCAGTGCAGCCCAGCAGCACAGCCGCTCAATGGCCAACCGCGACTACTTCTCCCACAACGATCCCAACGGCGATTCGCCTTTCGACCGGGCGCGGGCCGCGGGCTACCGGGGACGACAAGTCGGCGAGAACATTGCTGCGGGGCAGGGCTCACCGCGCGCGGCCATGGACAGTTGGCTGGCCAGCCCAGGCCATTGCGCCAATCTGATGAATCCCCGTTTCACGCAAGTCGGCGCCGCCTACGCTGCACAAACCCGCAGCGAAAATGGCATCTACTGGACCATGATGTTCGGCGCGCCCTGAAGGGGCGCCGACAGCATTCGTTGGGCTTCGCATAGCTCAGCGCAATCTACGCGAGCACGAAACTCACTTGCGGCTTCCAGACGATTTGAGGAGGTTGTCGCGTAGCGCCGCGACGGCCTGCTGCATGCGCACGAACTCATCCGAGTCCAGGCCCGTTGCACCGTTGAGGCCTGTTTCCGCGCGTTGCTCCCTAAGCTCTTTGCCCGCCTTCGTCAGGCTGACGCGCACCTGACGCTCATCTTCTGGATCGCGCTGACGCTGGACCAGGCCCATCGCCTCGAGCTTCTTCAGCATCGGCGTGAGCGTGTTCGACTCCAGAAAGAGCTTTTCACCGAGGCTGCCGACGGTCTGATTGTCTTCATCCCATAGCGCGACGATGGCGATGAACTGGGTGTAGGTCAGCCCGAGCTGCTCGAGAATCGGCTTGTACGCCTTGCCGAAGGCCAGGTTCGCGGAATAGACCGCGAAGCACAGAAAGTCTGAGAGCGGGGCCGGTTGGGCCGGGGTCGATCTGCCGGTGGATTTCATCTGTTTCCTCGTTGAACAAAGACCGATGTCTTGAATGTCCGGACTATAGATCGCATGCGAGAACATCGGAAGTGCCTTGAGTTCAGGGGCCGACCAAGGGCCGCTGCGAATCGATCCGGAAATAGAGCGCCCGCGATATCGCGGACGCCGTATCCCGCCTCGATCATCGCCGGCGCGCTCATTCCTTGATCACTGCACCGCCAATGTGGGCAAGGAAGAACACGGAGTCTTCGAGGGCTTCCGCGTCGTGCTCTTCACCGGAGCCGATCCTCAGGTAGTCGCCCGCTGAAAGCACCAGATCGCCGAAGCGAATGCGGCCCGACAGCATGAGAATTTCTTCCGGGCCTTCATGGTCGTGGAGGGGGAAGCGGGTACCGGCCTTGAACTCGATGAAGTCCGAGCCGTTGCCGTTCTCGCCCCAGACAGTGGCGACGCGGATGCCGGGAAGGCCGATTTCGGTGAACTGGCGGTTGGCTTGAGTCAGATGGATCATGGTCATTTCCTCGTGCGGTCGATGTTCGTTTGTTGTCGCTAGCGATTAAATCGTATGCGATGTAAATAATCCTCATGCAAGTCCCCATCGACGTCAAGCAGGTCCCTCATCAAAAAATGCATGAGGCGACGACCGGTATTTCCGGAGAGAAGTTGGGCGGCGTGGGCTCGGACTTAACCGCTGGCCCCTGCGCGTCGTCCTTCAATCCAATGCCAATTTGCAATCACGCAATCACCCTCAAGAATGAATTGGGTCGGTAAAGGGATTTTCCATGACCCCCATTTCAACGTTCCTCAAGCGCGTCCAACTGCTTTGGCAGTCGCCTGATCTCGCATTGGTCGGCCAGCGCCGGGAGCGGCGCATGCGTTTGCTGGCGAGCGGGCTTATGGTGCTCATGGGGCTGCTCTGGGGCGGCTACTTCTCTCTGCGGGGCGCGTGGGGGATCGTCCCGATGGACCTGGTCCTGATCTTCTGTGGGCTGGGGGTATTCGTGCTGACCCTGCGCAACCGGACGCGCGCGGCCAACCTGTTGCTGTTCGGCGTGCTGATTGTCGTCATCCTGATTTCCACCTTGATGCTCGACGTGCCGACGGCGGCGGCGCCACGGGCGTCCCATCTGTATTTCCTGCCCCTGGCCCTGGCTGCGCTCATGGCCTTTCGCGACGAACCCAGTTGGTTGCGCTACGGCGTCACGACCCTCTGCCTGGCGCTGTTCGCCGGGCTGGCATCGTCCTCCTGGAGCCCGATCACCGGTTACAGCCTGCCTGACGAGGTGCGGGTGGTCGGTTCCTGGGTCCAGGGCGTGGCGTCCATGGCGATGTTCTTCATGCTGCTGCACATCCTGCAGACCGATGCGGTGGAGCGCTCGGAGCTCGACCGTGACCTGCGTACCGCCCTGCGCGAGGAGCAGTTCGTCCTGCATTACCAGCCGCAACTGGATTCCGCTGGACGAGTGGTGGCGGCGGAGGTGCTGGTTCGCTGGCGGCACCCGCAACGCGGGTTGGTGGCACCGGGCGAGTTCATCGACCATGCCGAGAAGACCGGGCTGATGCTGCCCATCGGCCAATGGGTGCTGCGTCAGACCTGTGCACAGTTGCGCGCGTGGAAGGACGACCCTGATTTGGGTGAAATGGGCCTGGCGGTGAATATCAGCCAGAACCAGTTCCGCCAGCCGGCCTTCGTACCCGAGGTGCTGGCGCTGATCGAGGAACACGGTATCGAGGCGCGGCGCCTGGAGCTTGAACTGACTGAAACGCTGGTGGTGCAGGACCTGGAAGACCTTACGCGGAAGATGACCGCGCTGGTGGAGCAGGGGGTCCGCTTCTCCCTGGATGACTTCGGCACCGGCTTCTCGTCCCTGAGCCACCTCAAGCGCCTGCCCCTGAGCAAGCTGAAGATCGATCGCTCCTTCATCTGTGATGTGCTGACCGACTCCAGCAGTGAAACCATCGTGCGCACCGTCATCGCCCTGGGACGAAGCATGGGGCTGGCGGTGATAGCCGAAGGCGTGGAAACGGAAGCGCAGCAGCGGTTCCTCGTTGGCAACGGTTGCGGGCAGTTCCAGGGCTACCTGTTCAGCCGGCCGCTGCCGCAGGAAGCGTTCGTCGAGTATGTGCGGCGGCTCAACGCGCAGGTTCCGGACAAGGAGCGGGTCGACGCCTTGTCGGCATTTCCAGCCGTCGGCCAATGAATTCGGGTGCCTGTCGCCGGGCCTAAACTCCTTCTGCCACAGATGGCCGTCGCACCCATCGAACGCGCTGGCGGCCTGACTCCGAGCGGGAGGACATCCGATGATCAACGCTCCTACGGCCAGGATGCTTGCCCATTACAAGCAGTGGGTCGATGAACGGCTCTTCGAGGATCTGGCCGGGTTGCCACCCGGCGAAGTCAGCAAGGAACGCGTGACCCTGTGCAAGAGCATCCTGGGCACCCTGAACCATATCCACGTCATCGATTGCATCTGGCGCGCCCACCTGGAACACCGGCCGCATCCCTACAAGACGCGCCTGGAAGTTCCCTATCCCGAGTTCGACGATCTCCGCGCCGCGCAGGCCGCCATGAACGACTGGTTTGTCTCGTGGAGCGCCGCGCAGACGGACGAATCGCTGAATACGCCGGTGGAGTTCGTCTTCTGTTCCGGGGACCCCGGCGTCATGACCGCGGGCGCCATGCTCATGCACGTGGTCAACCATGCGTCCTATCACCGCGGCAGCGTGATCCAGATGTACTTCGAGATTCCCGCGCGGCCACCGATCACCGATCTCCCGGTGTTCCTGCGCGAGACTCATCCGCTCTATGCGGCGGGCTGATCGGGCATTGCCGGCGCGGACATGTATTGCACGATCAGTTCACGGAGCCAGCGCTCGGCGGGATCGTTGTCCGTGCCGCTGCTCCAGACCATGGAGAGCTCGGAAGTGAAGATGGGGAAGGGCGGCTCATCGGCGCGTAATCCACAACCGTCGATCAGCGCATCCGCTGCGTAGTCCGGGACGGTGGCGAGCAACTCCGTGCCTGCCAGGATCGAGCGCAACCCGCTGAACTGCGGCACCGCCAGCACCACGCGGCGTGTGCGGCCAACGCGCGCCAGGTCATTGTCGATGTTTCCGGTCAGGTCGCCCGAGAAGGATACGAGTGCGTGCGGACGCGAACAGTAGTCATCCAGGGTGAGTGCGCCGGGGCGGTCGTCGCCGCGCAGGATCTTGCAGCGCAGGTTGCGCAACCGCTTGCGCTTGGCATTGGCCGGCAGTTCCGTGGTGTAGCTGACGCCGACCGAGATTTCCCCGGAGGCGAGCATTGCTGACATGAGCAGGAAGTTGACCCGGCGCACCACCACTATGCTGTCGGGCGCTTCCTCGCGGAGCTGGTGGAGCAGGGGAGGGAACAGGCCGAACTCGACGTCGTCCGATAGGCCGATCCGGAAGGTATTGCGATAGGTGGACGGATTGAATTCCTTCGCCCGGCTGACGGCGCTGGATATCGAGTCCAGTGCAGGTTGCAGTTCCTCGAGTATTTCCAGCGCCCGCTTGGTGGGTTCGAAGACGCGGCCATTGCGGACCAGAAGCGGGTCGTCGAAGAGGTCGCGCAAGCGGGCCAGCGCGGCGCTTACCGCGGGCTGGCCGAGGAAGAGCTTTTCCGATGCGCGAGTCAGGTTTTTCTCGTACATCAGCGTCTCGAAGACCACCAGCAGGTTCAGGTCCACGCGACGCAGATCGTTCCGGTTCATCCGGGGCCTCCCCCACACTGAATCTGCCTTGAGTAAAGCTGATTCGATGGCTGGCGACCGGGTAATGGCGCTGGCGGCTATTTCACCGCCTTGTCTTCGATCACGTCGGCGTCGAACAGGTGTTCCAGTTCCGTGCGTGCTTCGCGGGCGGTCTGGATCACGGCGGCGGCGTCGTCATAGACGTTGTGCTGGGCCGCCAGGACTTCTTCGTCGTGGCGCTGGAAGCGGCGAATGCGGGCGTTGGCCCGGTCTTCGTCGAGGCCCAGGCCAAGCAGGGCCTGGCGGCTCATCTCCAACGCCGAATGGAAGGTTTCGCGCACGGGCACGGCGCCCAGGTCAAGCAGCCGATGGACGTGCTGGCGGTTGCGGGCACGGGCGATGACCTTGACGTGAGGGTAGAGGCGCTTGACCAGTTCGGTGATCTTGAGATTGGTGTCCGGGTCGTCGGTGGCGATGATGAGGAACTCGGCCTTGTCCACCTTGGCTGCGCGGAGGATTTCCGCCCGCAGTGGATCGCCGTAGTAGATGGGCATGCGGCCCAGGCTACGGCCGTACTCGATCATGTCCACCGCGGTGTCCAGGGCCACGAACGGAACCTGCTGGGCGTGCAGCACACGGGCGATGATCTGGCCCATGCGCCCCATGCCGGCGACCACCACGCGGGGCGCGTCACTGTCGATGCGCTGGTACTCCGCCGGTACCTCCACTGGTGCCGGTGCAGCGACCAGTCGACGGAACAGGGCCAACACCAGCAGCGGCGTGAGGGCCATGGACAGGGTGATGCTGAGCACCAGCAGACCGTGCAGGCGGGCGTCGAGCATGCCCTGTTCGAAGGCCACCTTGAACACCACGAAGGCGAATTCGCCACCAGCGGCCAGGACGATGCCCAGGCGCAGCGCATGGCCGCGCTCCAGCCCTCCGGCAAAGCGGCCCACCAGGTAGAGCAGCGGGAGTTTCAGCATCAGCAGCAGGATCGTCAGCACCATGACCGCGAACGGTTCGTTCAACAGCAGGCTGAGGTCAGCACTCATTCCCACGCTCATGAAGAACAGGCCCAGCAGCAGACCCTTGAAGGGCTCGATCTGCGCTTCCAGCTCATGGCGATATTCGGAGTCCGCCAGCAGCAGGCCCGCGATGAAGGCGCCAAGCGCCATGGAAACGCCGGCCAGCTCCATCAGCCAGGCGGTGCCGATCACCACCAGCAGCGAGGTGGCGGTGGAGACCTCCTTCAGTCCGGCCTTGAGCACGGTGCGGAATACCGGCCGCAGCAGGTATCGGCCGCCAATGATCACCGCACCGATACTGGCCACTGCCAGCAGCACGTCGCGCAGGTTGACGCCTTCCGTGTCCAGGTGGCCAGAGCCACTGAGCAGCGGCAGCAGGGCGATCAGCGGGATGGCTGCGATGTCCTGGAACAGCAGGATGGCGAAGGCCAGGCGGCCGTGGGGGCTGGTGAGTTCCTTGCGCTCGGCGAGTATCTGCAGGCCGAAGGCGGTAGACGAGAGTGCCAGGCCGAAGCCCAGTACGGCGGCGGTGTTCAGGCTCTTGGCGAACACCAGCCAGGCCACCAGGCCAATGGCCAGGGCGGTGAGCAGGACCTGTGCGAGGCCTGCGCCGAACACCGAGCGGCGCATCACCCAGAGCCGGCGGGGCGAGAGTTCCAGACCGATGATGAACAGCAGCAGCACCACGCCCAGTTCGGATACGTGGGCGACGCTCTCCGGGTCGCTGACCAGCTTCAGTACCGAGGGACCGATCAACACCCCTGCCAGCAGGTAGCCCAGCACAGCGCCAAGCTGCAGCCGCTTGGCCAGGGGGACGGTGATTACGGCGGCGAACAGGAACACCACCGCTGCCTGCAGCAGGCTGCCGTCATGGGGCATGGGTCACTCCTCAGTCATGCTGCTTGAAAGGGGCGACATCTTAGAGCAGTGCGGCGGACCGGGGCAGGGCGCCGCGCCAATACGACGCGGCCCCTGTGTCGTTCACTTGGCGGTGAGCGTGGTGTAGCTGGTGATCAGGTTACGGTAGTCGGGGATGTGGTTGGAGAACAGGGTGCCCAGACCCTCGATGTCGTTGCGCCAGTCGCGGTGCAGCTCGCAGGCCACGCCGAACCAGGTCATCAGTTGCGCACCGGCAGCTTCCATCCGGCGCCAGGCGGCGTCACGGGTGACTTCGTTGAAGGTGCCGGACGCATCGGCGACGACGAATACGTCGAAGCCTTCTTCAAGGGCCGACAGTGCAGGGAAGGCCACGCAGACCTCGGTCACCACACCCGCGATGATCAGTTGCTTCTTGCCGGTGGCCTTCACCGCCTTGACGAAGTCTTCGTTGTCCCAGGCGTTGATGTTGCCGGGGCGGGCGATGTAGGGCGCATCGGGGAACTGCTCTTTCAGTTCTGGTACCAGCGGGCCGTTGGGACCGGTCTCGAAGCTGGTGGTGAGGATGGTCGGCAGCTTGAAGTACTTGGCCAGATCGCCCAGGGCCAGCACGTTGTTCTTGAACTTGTCGGGATCGATGTCCCGCACCAGGGAGAGCAGGCCAGCCTGGTGATCGACCAGCAGTACCGCAGCATCGTTCTTGTCCAGTCGCTTGTATTGGAAAGACATGGTGATTCTCCTTGCTTGGGTTGGGCGCCGGCTTGGGGCCTGCGCAAATAATTCAGGGCTGTTTTCTCTGTAGGGGCAAATTCATTCGCCAGGCAGGCCGAAGGTCTGCCCTTCGGGTTCGCCGGGGGCAGCGTTGCTGCCCTTGGCGATTGAAGTCGCCCCCTCAAGGAACCATCAGAAGGCAAAGCAGGAGCAGCCCAGTGCCCCCCAGAAGCCCTGGAAGTCGCTCACCGGCACGCTCGACTGCCGTGCCCGCTCGTGGCTGTGGGCGTGCACCGTGCAGGCGCCGACGCACTGGTGCACCTGGGCGGCGAGCGGCGCGGCGGGCTTCCAGTGGCCGGGGACCTTGGCCACCGGCGACCACTCCGGCAGCACCGGCAGCTGCGGCGGACCGAGCTTGTCGAACTCGCCGGCGGCGTAGACCACCTTGCCGTCGACCACGGTCAGCACCGACTCGATCCACTTGATGGCCTCGTCCTCGACGCTGAAGAAGTCCGCCGACAAGGCGGCGAGGTCGGCCAGTTGGCCCACCTTGATCTGCCCCTTCTTGCCCTGCTCGCTGGAGAACCAGGCGCTGCCGTGGGTGAAGAGTTGCAGCGCGGTGTCGCGCGACAGGCCCTGGGGATAAAGCTCCAGGCCGCCGACGGTGCGGCCGCTGACCAGCCAGTACAGCGAGGTCCAGGGGTTGTAGCTGGAGACGCGGGTGGCGTCGGTGCCGGCGCCCACCGGCACGCCTTCGGCCAACATGCGCTGGATCGGCGGAGTCTGCTCGGCCGCCTTGGCGCCGTAGCGGTCGACGAAGTACTCGCCCTGGAAGGCCATGCGGTCCTGGATGGCGATGCCGCCGCCCAAGGCACGCACTCGCTCGATGTTCTTCGGCGAGATGGTTTCGGCGTGGTCGAAGAACCACGGCAGGCCGTTGAACGGAATGTCGCGGTTGACCTTCTCAAACACATCCAGCATGCGCGAGATGGATTCGTCGTAGGTGGCGTGCAGGCGGAACGGCCAGCGCTGCTCCACCAGGTGGCGCACCACCGGCTCCAGCTCCTGCTCCATGGTCTGCGGCAGGTCCGGGCGCGGTTCGAGGAAGTCCTCGAAGTCGGCCGCGGAGAACACCAGCATCTCGCCGGCGCCGTTGTGGCGCAGGAAGTCATTGCCCTGGCCGGGCTTGACCACCTTGCTCCAGTTCTGGAAGTCGGTGAGCTCTTCCTTGGGTTTCTGGGTGAACAGGTTGTAGGCGATGCGCACGCTGAGCTGGCCCTGCCTGGCCAGTTCCTCGATCACCTGGTAGTCGTCCGGGTAGTTCTGGTAGCCGCCGCCGGCGTCGATGGCGCTGGTCAGGCCGAGGCGGTTGAGCTCGCGCATGAACTGGCGGGTGGAGTTGACCTGGTACTCCAGCGGCAACTTCGGCCCCTTGGCCAGGGTGGCGTAGAGGATGGTGGCGTTGGGCCGGGCGATCAGCATGCCGGTGGGGTTGCCGCTGCCGTCGCGCTGGATTTCGCCACCCGGCGGGTTGGGCGTGTCCTTGGTGTAGCCGACCGCCTTCAGCGCGGCGCGGTTGAGCAGCGCGCGGTCGTAGAGGTGGAGGAGGAACACCGGGGTGTCCGGCGCTGCGCGGTTGATTTCCTCCAGGGTCGGCATGCGTTTTTCGGCGAACTGGAACTCGTTCCAGCCACCGACCACGCGTACCCACTGCGGAGAGGGGGTTCGGTCGGCCTGGTCCTTGAGCATGCGCAGCGCGTCGGCCACCGAGGGCACGCCTTCCCAGCGCAGTTCCAGGTTGTAGTTGAGGCCGCCGCGGATCAGGTGCAGGTGCGAGTCGTTGAGGCCGGGGATCACCGTGCGCTGCTTGAGGTCGATGACCTGGGTGGCGTCGCCGCGATGGGCCATGGCCTCGGCATCGCTGCCGACGGCGAGAAAGCGCCCGTCCTTGATGGCCACGGCGCTGGCGGTGGGCTTTTCGCGGTCGACCGTGTGCAGGCGGCCATTGAACAGGATCAGGTCGGCGGACATGGAACCCCCTGAAGTAGCGGCATGGGCGACGCCTGCGGCGCCGGTGAAGGGTAGTGCGGACCAGAGTGCGCCAGC
>NZ_SSOF01000061.1:0-93289 GCF_029873115.1 Pseudomonas sp. BN606
TCAAATCTTGCCGGGCGACTCTACGACGCATTCGTGGGTTATGAAACCGCTCGATGTAGTCGAATAGATCCGCCCGTGCTTCATCGCGCGTTCGATACGCTTGATGGGCAACACGCTCCCGTTTGAGCAGGCCAAAGAAGCCTTCACAGGCAGCGTTATCGCCACAATGCCCGACGGCACTCATGCTACAAACCAGCGTGTTGCGAGTCAGAAAGCGCTGGTAATCCGCACTGGTGAACTGGCTGCCACGATCCGAATGCAGGATTACTGACCAATCGCCCTGGCGTTGCCAGATGGCCATTTCCACCGCTCGGATCACCATCTGCCGATCCTGACGGTGATGCATCGACCAGCCAATCACCAGCTTGCTGTACAGGTCGAGCACCACGCACAGAACAGTTTGCCCTCCAGGGTGGCGACTTCCGTGATGTCGGTGACCCACTTGCGCTCCGGCTCCACGGCGGTGAAGTCGCGCTCCAGTAGATTTTTCACGCCAGCTGGACGACCAGAGGCTACTCGACCAAGGCCGCGCTTCTTCCGACGTGGCCATCCTTGAATCCTCTCTGCGGACATCAGGCGAGCAACGCGGTTCAGGCTGACGGTTTCACCTTCGTCGAGCAGATCCTCACGCATACGAGGAGCGCCGATCACACCACGGCTGTCCTCATGAATCTCCCGAATGCGCCTTACTAGGCGCGCATTCTCTTGAGCGCGTGGACTTGGTTCGCGATCCTGCCAGTCGTAATAGCCGCTGGCAGAAACCTTCAGGCAACGGCACATCAGTCGTACCGGGTACTCGTTGCGGCAGCGCTGGATCACCGAGTACCGCTCGATGACTCCCTGGCAAAGTACGCTGCCGCGTCTCTTAAAAAATCACGTTCCTTGGTCACCCGAGCCAACTCACGCTTGAGGCGGGCAAGCTCCTCATCTCGCGGACTTCCGGTTCCTGGAAACGCCTTTTCTACGCCTGGCTGCGACTCTCTAACCCAGCGGGTGAGCAGGTTCGGAGCAACACCAATCTCCAGGGCAACCTGTCGGCAGCTCGCCCCTGAACGACGAACCAGCTCGATGGCTTCCCGCTTGAACTCGGGGCTGTATCTCTTGCGCTTGGACATGAACACTCCTTCAGCTCAGCGTGAGCTTACTCGAAAGTGTCCGTGCTAACGGGGTAGAACCCGCCTTCTCTAAATTACGTTAAACCCTAGACAGAATGGGACCTCAAGCTATGCTGCACTTCGCTTAGCTTTGAGTGATTTCTCCTGGCTTACTAGCTCGCCCAGCAACTCATAATCCTTTGGTCCACGGTTCGAGTCCGTGTGGGCCCACCAAATCAAAAGCCGCGCATTGCGCGGCTTTTGCGTTTCCGGGGCAGTAAAGGCTGCCGCAAGCAAAACGGGACGTCAGGCGTCCCGTACTGCGATTCCCATGCACATCCGGCTTATTGGGCGAACTCGGCACGCAGCTCGTTGGCCGCTGCCACCATGTTCACCAGGGCCGCTTCGGTTTCCGGCCAGGCCCGGGTTTTCAGGCCGCAGTCCGGGTTGACCCAGAGGCGCTCGGCGGGAACCCGCTGCGCGGCCTTGCGCAACAGTTTGATGATCTCGTCCTTGCCGGGCACGCGCGGTGAATGGATGTCGTACACACCCGGGCCAATCTCATTCGGATAAGCGAAGGCTTCGAACGCATCCAGCAGTTCCATGTCCGAGCGTGAGGTCTCGATGGTGATCACGTCGGCGTCCATCGCCGCGATGGACTCGATCACGTCGTTGAACTCGCTGTAGCACATGTGGGTGTGGATCTGCGTTTCGTCCTTCACACCGCTGGCGGTCAGGCGGAAGGCTTCGGTGGCCCAGTCCAGATAAGCCTGCCAGCCGGCCTGGCGCAGCGGCAGCCCTTCGCGGAAGGCGGCCTCATCGATCTGCACGATGCGGATACCTGCCGCTTCCAGGTCCAGCACTTCATCACGGATGGCGAGCGCCAGTTGCCTGGCCTGCACCTCGCGCGGGACATCCTCGCGGGGGAAGGACCACATCAGCATGGTCACAGGGCCGGTCAGCATTCCCTTCATCCACCTGGCGGTCAGGCCTTGTGCGTAGCGAATCCACTCCACGGTCATGGCCTTCGGACGGCTGAGATCACCAAAGATCACTGCCGGCTTTACACAGCGGGAGCCATAGCTCTGCACCCAGCCGAAGCGGGTGAACGCGTAGCCGTCCAGCTGTTCGGCGAAATACTCCACCATGTCGTTCCGCTCCGCCTCGCCGTGCACCAGCACGTCCAGGCCCAGCCGCTCCTGCACGTCCACGGCATGGCGAATTTCGCTATGCATGGCTTCGGTGTATTGGGCCTCGGACAACTTGCCCGCCTTGAACGCCTGGCGCGCCAGGCGAATCGCAGACGTCTGCGGGAAGGAACCGATGGTGGTGGTCGGGAAGGCCGGCAGGTAGAGCTCCTCACGCTGCTTTTCGATGCGCACGGCGAAAGGCGCCGGGCGCTTGCCGTCTTCCGGTTTCAGCGCGGCAACGCGGGCTTGGACAGCCGGCTTGTGGATGCGCGGCGATGCGGCACGACTGGCCTGTACGGCACGGCTCACGGCCAGGGTCTCCAGCACCACTGGCGACTCGGGTTCGGTCAGGGCGCGGGACAGCGTGGCGACTTCCTCGCACTTCTGCACGGCGAAGGCCAGCCAGCTCTTCAGCTCGGCATCCAGCTTGTCTTCGCGGGACAGGTCCACCGGGCTGTGCAACAGCGAGCAGGACGGTGCGACCCACAGGCGGTCCCCCAGACGGTCATGGGCGTGACGCAGGACATCCAGGGCTTTCTCCAGGTCGCATCGCCAGACGTTGCGGCCATTCACTAGGCCGAGGGACAGCACCTTGTAGGCCGGCAAGCGGTCGAGAATGGTCGGGTACTGTTCGGGCGCACGCACCAGGTCGATATGCAGGCCGTCCACCGGCAGGCCGGCGGCCAGACCAAGGTTGTCTTCCAGACCGCCGAAGTAAGTGGCGACCAGCTTCTTCAGCGGTTCTTTCTGCAGCAGGTTGTAAGCGCGTTCGAAGGCGTTCTTCCAGTCCTGGGGCAGGTCGAGCACGAGGATCGGCTCGTCGATCTGTACCCACTCCACGCCTTGGGCGTCGAGACGTTGGAGGATCTGACCGTAAAGCGGCAGCAGGCGCTCCAGCAGCTCCAACTTGTCGAACTCGCCTCCCTTTACCTTGCCCAGCCAGAGGTAGCTCAGCGGGCCGATCAGCACCGGCTTCACGGAGTGGCCCAATGCCTGGGCTTCAGCCACTTCCTCGAAGAGCTGCTCCCAGCTCAGGGTGAACTGTTGGTCGGCGGAAAACTCGGGGACCAGATAGTGGTAGTTGGTGTCGAACCACTTGGTCATTTCCTGCGCGTGGGCGCCGCCACAACAACTGTCGCTGACACCACGGGCCATGCCGAACAGAGTCTGCAGGGTCGGCTTGGAGTTGCCGTGGCCACGGAAGCGCTCGGGAATGACGCCGAAGGTCAGGGAGTGAGTCAGCACCTGGTCGTACCAGGCGAAATCGCCCACCGGCAGCAGGTCGATACCGGCGTCCTTCTGGATCTGCCAATGCTCAGCACGCAGCTTGCGGCCAACCGCACGCAAACCGGCTTCGTCCAGCTCGCCCTTCCAGAAGGCTTCTTGAGCCTTCTTCAGCTCGCGATCCCCGCCGATGCGCGGGAAGCCGAAGTTGTGTGCCAATGCCATGGGAAATTCCTCCATTGAAAATTCATGGAGGAATTGTCAGGCAGACCCACTACGTGAGGAAAACTCAATTAATTCGTCATGAACACAAGTTTTGCTCATGAACGTTTTCAGTGCTCGTCTTCGTCCGAGCGGCGCAACAGGTAGGTATCCATGATCCAGCCATTAGCCTCGCGAGCGTCATGCCGCACCCGGCGGATTTCGTCCGCTACTTCGCTGAGCCTGCCGGAAACAAGGATTTCGTCCGGGGTGCCGACGTAGGCGCCCCAGTAGATTTCCAGCTGCGGATCATTCAACCGCTGGTAGGTATCTTCCGCATCGAGCATCACCACGACGCTGTCGGCGTTTTCCGGGAAACCCTCGGCGAGCCGTCTGCCTGTGGTGATCTGGACGGACTTCCCGATACGGTTGAGCGGCACCTTGTGACGGGCTGTCAGCGCCTGAACACTGGTGATCCCGGGGATCACGTCGAATTCGAACTGGAGCCGACCGCCCCGGAGGATGGATTCCAGGATCCGGATGGTGCTGTCGTAGAGCGACGGGTCACCCCAGACCAGGAAGGCACCGCACTCGCCATCGGCCAGTTCTTCGTCGATAAGGCGCTCGAACACCTGCTGCTTGGCCAGGTTCAGGTCCCTGACGTTGGAACCGTAATCGCCACCCTCGCGCTGACGTTCGGGGCTGCTGGCCTCGACGAATCGATAGTTCTGCTCGGTGATGTAGCGCTCGCAGATTTCCTGGCGCAGGTGGATGAGTTTTTCCTTGCTGATGCCCTTGTCCATGATGAAGAACACATCGACCTGGTTCAGCGCCTTGACGGCCTGGATGGTGATGTACTCGGGATTGCCGGCGCCAATGCCGATGATGAGCAGCTTCTTCATGGGGTAAATCCGTGGTGGGCGAAAACATCGCCTGCCACCGCATTCGATTGCAGTAGATAGGCAGGCGGTGTGGAAGCGCAAAAGGTCGTCGCGATGCCCGTGGCTGTCAACGACTTTTGCGCCTCACAACCCTGCAATTACATCCTCCACTCCAGAACGGCATAGACCGCCCGGCCATCACCCGACAGGAAATGAGCACTGTCACGTCCCTGGGCGTCGGCGATCACCCCGGTGGTGGCGACATAGGTCTTGCCGGACAGATTTCGTCCCTCCAGGAAGAAGCCGAATCCCTCGCCCGGGCGGTAACCCGCCTTGAGCCCCCAGATGGCGTAGCCATCGGCATAAAGGGTTTCCGCCTGGTCGACGTTGTAATGGGTCGGTACCCACTCGAAGGTCGGCGCCGCATACCAGCCTTCGCGTTGCCACAGGGCCTCACCCTTGATGAATTGCCGCGGCAGACTCGCGAGTCGGTTGTCGCCGTAGGTATCGTCGTTGTCGAAGCGGAAATCATTGAACAGATACTGCCCACGCAGGACGAACTGGCCGATGGTCCAGGCCCCGCCCAACTCTATGCTCTGGTGGATGGTGCGGTCGGCGTTGACGGTGCCAAGTGGTTGGCCGATACGTAGCGCCAGGCATTGGCGCCGCGCAGCACCTCGATATGGTCGGTGGTCAGTGGCTCGATGGTCTGGAAGTCGAAGCTGCCATCGGCAAGGTTGACCGGCGCGCCATCCTGCATCAGCAGCAGGCCGCGTCCATGGAAGGTGCGTTGCAGGCCGGAGCCACGAATGGACAGGCGCGCTTCCTCGGCGCCGAAGCGCGGGAACTGGCCGAAGGCCAGAAGTAACCCGGCGGCGCCTTGAGGCGCGGCTCGAAGGTTTCGGGGCGGGCATCGCACACACCCAGCAGCCAGGCCTGCACGAAGAGCGCGGCTATCGCCAGGGGAATGGTCCCGCACAGAGGGCATTTGAATTCACCGGATCAGTCGCCGGCGGCGCTGCCACCGAAATCGCCATCGAGGCTCGGCCCAGGGTTGGGTTCGCCGGAACAGGACGCACCGCCCAGACCGTTCAGCTCCAAGCCCATCGTCTGCCCGTGGTGCAGACCGCAGGCGAGCAGATTGAAAAGGACGCAGGCATAGAGCATCCAGGCAATCAGCGAGCGGTCCTGGCGGGCGATTTTCATGGGCGGTAGCTCTAGCATCGGGCTTCCAGCACTGGAAGCCGAGCCGGTGTGCGGTTCATTGCCGCAGCAATCCAGGCCACTCGGTGGATGAGACTGAGCCTAGAAATGCCGTAGGCAGGACAGCTTGCAGGGGCGATGTCAATCGCCAAACAGGCCGCAGGTCTGCCTCTGGATGCTTCCAGGGGCAGCGAAGCTGCCCCTGGTGAATGAATTGGCCCCTACAGGTTCGAGCCGCCTTTCACGCCCCAACCGCGAAGTTCCGCAAAAACCCCACATACGGCTTGGGCAGCGGGAAATCCAGATCACCACGCTTGCTGGTGGAAAGGCGCAGCTCACCGAGCATCTCCACCATCTTCAGCGCGGCGCTGACGCCGTCGATCACCGGCACACCGAGTTCTTCCTGCAAGCCCTTCGCCAGGTGGCTCATGCCGGCACAACCGAGGACGATGGCGCCCGATTCATCCTGCTCCAGCGCATCCAGGCAGGCCGTGCGCATGATGCGGAACAGGCCGTCCGGGTCCTCATCCAGCGCCAGCACCGGAATCTCCACGGCATGAATGCCCCGGCAATGTTGGTGGAAGCCATAGCGCTCCACCAGATGCCGGGCAATGACCTTGGTACGACCGAGGGTAGTGACGATGCTGAAGCCGGTGGCGACCCAGGTGGCCAGGTGCATGGCAGCTTCGGCGATGCCGATGACCGGGAAGCGCGCGATCTCCCGTGCAGCCAGCAGTCCCGGATCGCCGAAGCAGGCAATTACGTGGCCTTCGGCGCCATCGCGCTCACCGTCGCGGATGGCCTGAAGCAACCCCGGCACGGAAAGCGCCTCATCGTAGTGACACTCGATGGAGGCCGGACCGGCACCATTGGTCACTGCCAGCAACTGGTTGCCGGGACGCAGCAGGTGATTGGCGGCTTCAGCCAGGCTGGCGGTCATGGCGACGCTGGTGTTCGGGTTGATCAGCTGGATTTTCATGGCCGAGGTCAGGTCTCGATCAGGTGTTTCAGCGGGTGGTAGTTGGCCTTGAGCTTGCCGGCCGACTCGACGATGGCGGTTTCGATCGCTGCCAGGTGGAAGCAGGTCAGTTCGATGGCGGCACTCTGGTTACCCGCCTCGATGAACTCGATCAGACGCAGGTGCTCGTCGTCGCGGCAGGCGTCATGGCGCTCGTCGTCCAGGGCGGCGACATAGAGCGAGGCGCGCGAGATGAGCTTGCGGAACCAGTCCAGCAGCACCGGGTTGTTGAGCGCCTCAGCGAGCTTGATGTGGAACTCGCCAAGCAAATGGATCAGCCGCTCGTGGTCATGGTTGCGCCGCGCGTCTTCTTCCAGCAGCAGGTGCTCGCGCATGTCTTGCATGGCAGCGCTGTCCCGGCGTCTGCAGAGCTCGGTGACGATGCCGATCTCGATCAGCCGCCGTGTTTCGAACAACGAGCGGATCTCCTCGTCACTGGGCAGCGATACCCAGCAGCCTTTGTTCGGCTCGGAGGACACCAGGCCGTCGGCCTCCAGTTGCTTCAGCGCCGCACGCACCGAGGTGCGACTCACGTTGAACAGCTCCGCCAGGGAGGCTTCGCCGAGTTTCATGCCAGGCCGCAGCGAGCGGTTGCTGATGGCCTGGTAAACCCCCTGGTAGACGCGGTCGACCGTGGTTTCCAGCTTCTTGTCTGCCATTCGTAACTCCGTAAATGCGTTCGCAATCCAGGTGCTGCAGGAAACAAGCAGGCAGAAAAACCCGGTTGCGTTGTCAGCATAATCCGAGTATTTCTAGATTGCATTCAATTTTTGCATACAAAAACAAGAGGAATGCACCATTATGAAGCACACATCCTCCATCGAGGTGCAACGCGTCAGCAAGCGCTACACCGAAGATCCCGAAGTTACGCCGGCGCTCGACGATGTTTCGGTCAGCATCCGCCACAACGAATTCTTCACCCTCCTCGGCCCATCAGGTTGCGGCAAGACCACCCTGCTGCGCTCCATTGCCGGTTTCGAGCAGGTCAGCTCGGGCTCAATCGAAATTGGCGGGCAACGCGTGGACCAACTCCCGCCCTACAAGCGCCGGGTCAATACCGTCTTCCAGAACTACGCGCTCTTCCCGCATATGAGCGTGGCCGAGAATATCGCCTTCGGCCTGGAGATGCAGGGGCTGGAGCGCAGCGCCATTCCCGGGCGGGTGAAGGAAATGCTCGCCCTCGTACAGATGGAACACCTGGCCCGCCGTCGCCCCGCCGAATTGTCCGGTGGCCAGCAGCAGCGCGTGGCCCTGGCCCGCGCGCTGGCGCCGCGCCCGGATGTGCTGTTATTGGACGAACCGCTCTCCGCGCTGGACCTCAAGCTGCGCAAGGAAATGCAGGTCGAGCTCAAGCGCGTGCAGCAGGAAGCCGGCATCACTTTCATCTTCGTCACCCACGACCAGGAAGAGGCGCTGACCCTCTCCGACCGCATCGCGGTGATGTCCAGCGGCAAGATCCTGCAGATCGGCACCCCCAACGACATCTACGAACGCCCGCAGCACCGCTTCGTCGCCCACTTCATCGGCGACATCAATTTCCTTCCCGGCCAACTGCGCCAATGCCCGCAGAACGGCAACCTGTTCCGCCCCGACGGCATCCCGGTGGAAATTCCCTGCGCCACAGACGCCAACACCCGCGCCGGCACGGCCCAACTGGCGTTCCGCCCGGAGCGCTCGAAACTGGTGGACCCGTCGCAACCCCATCACCTGCGTGCCGTGGTCGAAGCGGTGCTCTACGTCGGCACGGCCACGCTCTACCAGTGCCGCCTCGCCAACGATGCCAAGGTGATGCTGCGCGAGAGCAACGAGGGTGCCACCAGCGCCCGTGCCGTGGGTTCGAGCGTGGCCGTGCACCTGCCGCCCCACGCCTGCCTGCTGATGGAGGCCTGAGATGAGCGTCAGCGCCACCTCCCCCAGCCTCAACCGGCTGCTGCTGTTGAGCCCGGTGCTGCTCACCCTGCTCGGGTTGATCGCCGTGCCGCTGGGCATCATGGGCTACATCAGCCTGCTACCGCGCAACCTCTATGGCGGCGTCGACTGGAGCGCCGACTGGCATTGGCAGAGCTATGTGCAGTTGTTCTTCCAGGAAGATTTCGACGGCAACCTGGAGCTGAACTGGGTCTACGCCCAGGCCCTGCTGCGGTCGGTGCTGCAAGCTGGTGGCACGACATTGCTGTGCTTCCTCTTCGGCTTCCCGGTGGCGTTGTGGATGAGCAGCCTCAGCGAGCGCTCGCGCAACATCATGGTGCTGCTGATCACCATCCCTTTCTGGACCAACCTGCTGATCCGCAACTACGCCTGGCTGATCATCCTGCGCGAGCGCGGCTGGCTGGCCCAGAGCCTCAATGCGCTGTTCCCGCAGGCCGGTGGCATCACCCTGCTGTACAACGATTTCGCCGTGGTCGTCGGGCTGGTCTACAGCTTCCTGCCATTCATGATCCTGCCGATCTACTCCACCCTGGAGAAGCTCGACTGGCGCCTGGTGGAAGCCGCCTATGACCTCGGCGCCAATCGCTGGAAGGCCCTGCGCCGGGTGATCCTGCCGCTGTCCATGCCCGGTGTGGTGGCCGGTTCCCTGCTGGTGTTCGTGCCGAGCCTGGGTGCCTTCATCACCCCAGCCATCCTCGGCGGCGGCAAGACGCTGATGATCGGCAACCTGATCCAGCAGCAGTTCGGCACCGCGCGGAACTGGCCGCTAGGCAGCTCGCTGTCCTTCCTCCTGCTCGGGCTGATGATGCTGGCCCTGGTGCTCTACGCCCTCTACGCAAAGAAAGCCGCCAAGGCCGTCCGCCAGGGAGCCCGCTGATGATTGCCAACCACCTGAAGAAACTGCCGCTGACCCGCGAAACCAGCCTGCTGGTACTGGCCTACCTGTACCTGCCGATCCTGGTGCTGATCGCCTACAGCTTCAACGCCAACCGCACCGCTACCGTGTGGACCGAGTTCTCCTTCGCCTGGTATGGGCGCATCCTCGCCAACCCATCGATCCAGGCGGCGGCACTGAACTCGGTGATCGTCGCCGGCATCGCCACCGTCTGCGCCACCGCCATCGCCCTGCTGGCGGCGCTGGCCACTTACAAGCCCTTCTACGGCCAGAAGATGGTGGAAGGCGGGATCAACCTGCCGCTGATCCTCCCGGAGATCGTCACCGCCGTGGCCACCCTGCTCCTGTTCATGGCCCTCGGCATCAAGCTCGGCCTGCTGACGGTGATCGTCGCCCACATCGGCTTCTGCATCCCCTTCGCCTACCTGCCGATCCGCGCACGCCTGAACGACCTCGACAAGGGCCTGCTGGAAGCCGCCAACGACCTGTACGCCAACCCGTTCCACACCTTCCGCCGGGTGACCCTGCCGCTGCTGTTCCCGGCGGTGTTGTCCGGCGCGGTGCTGGCGTTCGTGGTCAGCCTCGACGACTTCATCATGACTTTCTTCGTCGCCGGCCCCGGTTCGACCACGCTGCCGGTCTACATCTTCTCGGCCATCAAGGCCGGGGTAACCCCCGAGATCAACGCAATCTCGACCCTGATGCTGGTGATCTCGATCGTCCTGGTGATGCTCTCGTACTGGCTCGGCCAGCGCGGCAAGACCACCACCTGATCCCTTGTTCCACCACTGCCCAACCTGTTCTTCAACCCGGAGAAAAACAATGAAGTTGAAAGCATTGCGTCATGGGGTAGCCGGTCTGACCCTGAGCTGTTTCGCCGCCCTGACCGCCCAGGCGGACGAGCCCAAGGAGCTGTTCTTCTACAACTGGACTGACTATTACCCGGTGGAACTGCTCGCCAAGTTCGAGAAGGAGACCGGCATCAAGGTCACCATGGACGGCTACGACAGCAACGAAACCCTGCTGGCAAAACTCCAGGCGGGCGGTGCCGCCTACGACGTGATCGTGCCGTCGCACTCGATCATGCGCACCCTGATCGAACAGGGCCTGCTGCAGGAAATCGACACCCCCACCCTGCCGAACTTCGCCCATGTGAAGCCGGCCTTCCGCGATCCCGAGTTCGACCCCGGCCGCAAGTACTCGGCGCCCTACCTGTGGGGCACCACCGGCTTCTCCTACGACAGCGCACGGGTGCCGGGCGGCAAGCTGGACGACTCCTGGAAGGAGTTCTTCGAGCCGCGTCCCGAACTGCAGGGCCAGCTCGCCGCGCTGGATACGCCGAGCAGCGTGATCAACGCCGCCAGCCATTACCTGGGCGTGGATGAATGCAGCGAAAACCCGCAGGACGCCAAGCGCATTCTCGAATTGCTGCAGAAGCAGAAGCCCTTCCTGAAGATGTACAGCTCCGACAACACCGTGGACCGCATGGCCTCGGGTGAAGTGATCATGATGCAGAACTGGAACGGCTCTACCGCCCGCGCCACGTTGCAGAAAAGCACGATCAAGTACGTCTACCCGCGTGAAGGCGTGGCCATGTTCCAGGACAACTTCGCCGTGCCGAAGAGCGCGCCGCATCCGGGCAACGCCAAGGTCTTCATCGACTGGATGATGAAGCCAGAGAACGCCGCCGCCGTGTCCAACGCCATCGCCTACGCCAACGGCATCGACAGCGATACGCTGCTGGACAAGAAATGGAAGGTGATGGACGCCATCAACATGCCCGACGAGTTCGCCGAGCGCCTGCGCCCCGAAAAGGAATGCAGCAACCAGGCTCGCGAGCTGCAGGACCGCATCTGGTCCAAGCTCAAGGGCTGATACCGAACTGACCGCCCCTTGGTCTTCTGTAGGAGCGAGCTTGCTCGCGAACTGCGCGCGACGCTTCGCGAGCAAGCCCGCTCCTACAAAAGAACATCTTTGCAAACTGCCTTTGAGGTCCCCATGACCGACACCTGCTGGCTGCGCAACGTCCGCCCCTTCGGCGGCGCGGCCGAAGACTTCCTAATCCAGAACGGCCGCTTCGCAGAACGCCGCCCGGCGAGCGATGCAGCGCTTGCCGCCACTGACATCGACGGCGCCGGCCAGCTGATGACCAGCGCCCTGGTGGAAAGCCATATCCACCTGGACAAGACCCTCTGGGGCCAACCCTGGCGCCCCAACAGCGCTGGTCCGGCGCTGAAGGACTACATTGCCAACGAGCGCCGCGTGCTGCGCGAGGTCACCGCTCCAATCGCCGAACGCGCCGGTGCGCTGCTGGAAAACTGCATCGCCCGGGGCTCGCTCACCATGCGCTGTCATGTGGATATCGACCCCGAGTTCGGCCTGCGCCACGTGGAAGCCATGCAAGCCCTGCGCGAGCGTTACCGCGACCTGATCGACCTCGAGCTGGTGGTGTTCCCGCAGACCGGGCTGGTCAGCCGCCCGGGCACCGCCGAGCTGATGCGCCAGGCCATGGGCCTGGGCGTGGAAAACGTCGGCGGGCTCGATCCCTGCGGCATCGACAACGACCCCGTCGCCCAACTGGATATCGTCTTCGGCCTGGCCGCAGAGTTCGATCGCGGCGTGGACATCCACCTGCACGACAAGGGCGAACTCGGCCTCTGGCAGATTGCCCTGATCGCCGACTACACCGAGCGTTTCAATCGCCAGGGGCGGGTGATGATCAGTCACGCCTACTGCCTGGGAATGGTGCCCTGGAACCGCGTCGAAGCGCTGGCCAAGCGCCTGGCCTCGCTGGGTATCTCGCTGATGAGCTCGGCACCGGCCGACTGCGCCGTGCCGCCCTTCCTCGAACTCCGCGAAGCCGGCGTGAATCTTTGCCTCGGCTCCGACGGCATCCGCGATGCCTGGTCCCCCATGGGCAATGGCGACATGCTGGAGCGCGCCATGCTGCTGGCCTTCCGCTTCGACCTCGCCAAGGACGACGAGCTGGCCGCCGCCTTCGACGCCGCCAGCCAGCATGGCGCCAAGGCCCTGGGACTTTCGGAACACGGCCTCACCCTCGGTGCCCGTGCGGACTTCCTGCTGATGGATGCACAGAGCCTTGGCGAAGCCGTAGTGGCACGGCCGCAGCGCCAGGTCTATCGCGCCGGCAGGCTGATCGCCACCCAGGGCCGCCTGCTGGAGAGCCGCCTGTGAGCGCACCGCGCATTGGCCTGAAAGCCAGCTGCGTGGTGGGCTTCGATGGCACTCGCCACGTGCTCTGGCGCGACGGCGAAGTAGTAATCGAAGGGTCGCGCGTGCTCTTCGTCGGCCGCGGTTTTCCTGGCCCGGTGGATCGCTGGATCGACTACGGCAATGCCCTGCTCGGCCCCGGCTTCATCGACCTGGACGCCCTTGGCGATCTCGACTCCACAGTCCTTTGCCTGGACAACGGCGATGAGCGCAGCATGGGTCGCATGTGGTCGGCGGAGTATCTCGCCCGGGGGCCGCAGGAGAGCTACAACTTCGATGAAGAAGTCTTCAAGTACCGCTATGCGTTCACCCAACTGATCCGCAACGGCATCACCACGGCCATGCCGATCACCTCCATGTACTACCGCGAGTGGGCGGAAACCTACGACGAGTTCGCGGCGGTCGCGGGTGTTGCCGCCGAGCTTGGCCTGCGCACCTACCTCGGCCCCTGCTACATGAGCGGCATGCAGGTGCTGCAGCGCGACGGCAGCCTCGTCGAGCACTGGGACGAACCCCGTGGCCTGGCCGGGCTTGAGGCCGCCGAACGCTTCTTCCGTGACTTCGATGGCGCCCACGACGGTTTGATCCGCGGCGCCCTGCTGCCGGACCGCATCCAGACCTGCACCCCGGCGCTGCTGCAACGCACCCATGCCCTCAGCCGCGAGCTGGCAGCTCCCGTACGCCTGCACTGCTGCCAGGGAAGCGGCGAAGTAGCGTTAGTAAAATCGCTGCGAGGCAAGGCACCGCTGGCCTGGCTGGAGGAACTGGACCTGCTCGGCCCACGGACGCTGCTCCCCCACGGCATCTACATCGAAGGCGACGAAGACCTCGCCCGCCTCGCCGGCAGTGGCACCAGCCTGGTCCACTGCCCGGTGGTCTTCGCCCGCGATGGCGAAGCGCTGGACTCCTTCGGCCGCTACCGCACACGCGGCATCAACTTCGCCCTGGGTACCGACACCTGGCCGGCGGACCTGCTGGACAACATGCGCCAGGGCCTGAATATCGCCCGCCTCAAGGAGGGCGGCAGCCACGGCACCAGCGCCCTCGATCTCTACAATTCCGCCACCCTGGGTGGCGCCAAGGCGCTGGGTCGCGACGACCTGGGCCGCCTCGCACCCGGCGCCAAGGCGGACATCACCGTGTTCGACCTCGACGGCCTGCACCTGGGTCCTCTGTTCGACCCGCTGAAAAACCTGCTCCTCGCGGGCCGTGGCGACGACTGCATCGCCAGCTGGATCGACGGACGCTGCGTGATGCAGGACGGCCAGGTCAACGGTGTCGACTACGCCAGCCTCCAGCAGCAAGCCCAACGGCAGTTCCACAAGCTGATGCAGAGCCACGCCGACCGCGCCTTCGGCCAACCGGATTGGCGGGGGCTGTTCCAGTCGGCCATTCCTTTCGCCGATGCGTGGAGCGCCGATCGTCCGCTCTGCACCCTTGCCAGCCAGCCCGACCAATAAAGAGAACATCGCCATGCTGAGCTTCGACTTCGCCCAACTGGGCCCCCGCGAGAAGTACAAGATCCTCATCGGCAGCGTGGTGCCCCGGCCCATCGCCCTGGTCACCACGGTGGACGCCGAAGGCCGTGCCAACGCCGCGCCTTTCAGTTTCTTCAACGCGCTGTCCGCCGACCCGCCGATTCTCGCCCTCGGGGTGGAAAACCACGCCGACCTGACCCCGAAGGACACCACGCGCAACATCATGCTGAACCAGGAATTCACCGTGAACATCGTTTCCGACGCACTGGTGGAAGCCATGAACGTTTGCGCCGTTCCCTTCGAACCCGGGTTCGACGAACTGCTCGCTGCCGGACTCACCGCACTACCCGGCAGCCGTGTCGGCTGCCCGTACATTGCCGAAGCACCGGTCGCCCTGGAGTGCCGGCGGATGATGGGCCTTTCCATCGGCCAATCGCGGGAAATCATCCTCGGCGAAGTGTTGATGGTGCATGTACGCGACGAGTTGATCGATCCGAAAACCCTCTACATCGACCAACTCGGCCTCGATGCCATCGGTCGCATGGGCGGCCACGGCTATGCCCGCACGCGGGAGTACTTCGACCTGCCGACACGGTCGTTGCAGGCTTGGAAGGAAGAGCCGGGGGCTGGCGAACGGGTTTGGCCCGTTGCCCTCTCCCCCGTCCCCTCTCCCTGAAGAGGAGAGGGGTGACTCGCGCCGGCATCGGAGAGGTATGCCGGACAGTCTGAGTAGTGCCTGACTCTGGATTTCGAATCGGAACGCTATGGCTCCCCTCGCCCTTCAGAGAGAGGGGCTGGGGGAGAGGGCCTCCCCGGCCACCGCAAAAAACGCCTTCACCACGCGCAACTCCCCATAGCTCTCCAGGCACGCCAGATAGTGCCGGCTGACCAGTCCCTCACCTTTCAACGGAAGTGCCGCCACCCGTGGATCGCGCGGCACTTCCAGCGAATACACGATGCTCACCCCAAGCCCCGCCGCCACCGCTTCGATCACTGCTTCGCGGCTGTTCAGCTCCAGCGCCGCGCGCAGTTGCAGGCCCTGTTCGGTGCAGGCCTTCTCGAACGTGCGGCGCGTCAGGGAAGCGGGCTCGCGTTGCAGCAGCACCTCATCCCGCAACTCGTTCAGGCCGATTTCCTCGCGCGCTCCGACCCACCGGTGCGTCACCGGTAGCAACAGGCACAGGCGCGCCTCGCCGATGGGTTGCAGGCGCAGACCAGGCCGCTCGGACATGTCGCTGATAAGCGCCAGGTCCACCCGCTCGCCGTTCAGGGCAGTCAGGGTTTCCTGGGTATTACCCAGGCGCAGGTTGATGGACACGCCCGGATGGCGTTCGCGCATCCGCGCCAGCAGCGGCATCACCAGGTGCGGGCTGTCGGCGGCAAGGTCCAGGCGACCGGACTCCAGTGCGCGGCTGGTGTCGAGCAGGTCCTCCGCCTGTTCCGCCAGGGCGAACAGCTGGTGACTGATGCCGGCCAGGCGACGCCCCAGTTCGGTGGGTTCCACCTGCCTCGCCGAACGCCGCAGCAGGCGTACCTGATAGTGCTCTTCCAGTGCCTTGATATGCCCGGTCACCGCCGGCTGGCTGATGCACAGGCGTTCGGCGGCACGGGTGAAACTGCCCTCGCGAACCACGGCATCGAAGGCACGGAGCTGGAAGAGATTCATGGTTATTCCATCAGTAGGAGTTATTTGACGGATAACGATAAACGATTTGAATGATGTATCGATGAACCCCACGCTACGTGACATCCGCCTCACCTTTCCCGCACTGGAGTTCCTCGTGCTCGCCGATACTGACCTCGCCACGCTGGTGGTCCTGCTCTCCGCGCTGATGCACGCCAGCTGGAACGCGGTGATCAAATCCGGCAGTGATCGGCTTTCGTCCATGGCACTGGTGGACGGCGTAGCCTTCTGCTTCAGCATCGCCCTGCTCCCCCTGGTCAGCCCGCCACCGCTGGTGGTCTGGGGGCTGATCGGGCTGTCGGTGGTGGTGAATACGCTTTATCGCCTACTGCTGATCCGCGCCTACCACTTCGGCGATTTCGGCCAGGTCTATCCGGTGGTGCGCGGACTGCCGCCGCTGCTGGTAGCACTCAGTGCAGGGCTGGTGTTCGGAGAGCATCTATCGGGTGCCATGCTGCTGGGCATCGTGCTGATATCAGTGGGCATCCTCAGCCTGCTTTCCACCCGATTGGAGTCCAATGCGCTGAAAGCCCTCGGCTGCGCCGCACTGGCCGGTGCTGGCGTGGCGCTCTACACACTGATCGACGCCCAGGGCGTGCGCCGCGCCGACAGCGTGCTGCAGTTCGTGGTCTACCTGACACTGATGCAGAGCGTGACCATCCCCTTGCTCGCCTGGATGCGCCGCGGCCCCCTCGTTCTTCGTTTCGCCCGCGACAACTGGCGCATCGGCCTGTTCGGCGGCTTCAACTACTGCGTCGCCTACGGACTGGTGCTGTTCGCCATGACCCTGGACAACGTGGCCAAGGTCGCGGCACTGCGCGAAAGCAGCGTGATCATCGCCGCCGTCATTGCCAGCCTGGTGTTCAAGGAAGCCTTCGGCATCCGCCGCATCCTCGCCGCCTGCGTGGTCACCGCCGGCATCCTGCTGATCAAGATGGTGGATTAGCCCCCACGCTTCACGCAGGTTGGCGCCGAGCCTGCGAGGCCCAGCGCGCGGGGTAGATGCCGGTGCGCGCTAGCGGAACGCCGCCCGCACCAACCTGCGGGATCGTGCCTCAGCGCTTGGCGATGATGTACACGGCATGGACGATTCCGGGGATGTAGCCCAGCAGGGTAAGCAGGATGTTCAGCCAGAAGGCACCGCCGATACCCACCTGGAGGAACACGCCCAACGGCGGCAGGAGGATGGCGATGAGGATGCGGATCAGGTCCATGTGTAGCTCCTTATGAGAAAAGCCCTACGCCTAGTTACCGACCTTCGTACAGGCTAGGCGTTCATCCGGCTCGCCTCCATAATCGCTGCCTGATGTTTCAGCCGGATGCCCCTGTCATGCCCATCGCCAGCGAAGACATCGACCAGCACGGTCTGGTCATCGGTGTGTCCCCCGAGCGCTTCCGCGAAGTCGCCATGCCGCTGCTGTTCGACCACCTGAACGCCCAGTGCGAAGGCACTATCGCGGTGAATCGCCAGGCACGCATTGTCTGGATCAACGACAAGTACGCAGAGAAGGTCGGCATTCGCGATCCACGTAGCGTGCTCGGCAAGGAAATTGAGGAAGTGCTGCCCGCCAGCCGCCTGCGCGAAGTAGTGCAAAACGGCCAACCGAGCATGCTCGACCTGATGGCCTTCGGCGACGAGCACTTCGTGGTCACCCGCATTCCCCTGCGCGATGAAGACGGCACGCTGGTGGGTGCACTCGGCTTCGTGCTGTTCGACCGCGCCCGCCACCTGCAGCCGGTCATGGCCAAGTACAACCAGCTGCAGACCCAGCTCGCCGCTGCGCAGCGCGAACTGGCCAAGGCCCGCCGCGCCCGCTACACCATCGCCGGCTTCATTGGCAGCAGCGGCGCTGCCGGCGAGGTCAAGCGCCAGGCCCGCCGTGCTGCGCAGCTGGACGCCACCGTGTTGCTGCGCGGCGAAACCGGCACCGGCAAGGAACTGCTGGCCCAGGGCATCCACAACCTGTCACTGCGCGCCAACGGGCCGTTTGTGGCGGTCAACGTCGCCGCCATTCCCGAATCCCTGGTGGAAGCCGAACTCTTCGGTACCGCCCCCGGCGCCTTTACCGGAGCCGACCGCCGTGCCCGCGCCGGCAAGTTCGAGCTGGCCGACGGCGGCACCCTGTTCCTCGACGAGATCGGTGACCTGCCGCTGCCCCTGCAGGCCAAGCTGCTTCGCGTATTGCAGGAGCAGGAAGTGGAGCCGCTGGGTTCCAACCAGGTGAAGGCGCTGAACGTGCGGGTGATCGCTGCCACCCATGTGGACCTGGAAGCCAGGGTGGCGGCCGGGCAGTTCCGCGAAGACCTCTACTACCGTCTCAACGTACTGGCCCTGCGCCTGCCGTCCCTACGTGACCGCCGCGAGGACTTGCCGGCACTGATCGAGCACCTGCTGGACGATATCGCCAGCCGCTCCGGCCAGCCGCCCCTGGAGCTGGCCGAGGACGCCCTGCAATTGCTCCAGGCTCAGCCCTGGCCAGGCAACGTACGCGAACTGCGCAACCTGCTGGAACGGGCGCAGATGAGCAGCGAAACCGGCCCACTAAGCGCCAATGCCCTGCGCGCGCTGCTGGTGAATCCGCTGCCGGCCGGCGTTGCTCTTGCTTCCTCGGCACCAGCACCCGCGCCCATCAGCGGCGAAGTCCGCCCCCTGGCCGACAGCATGGCCATCGCCGAACGCCAGGCCATCCTCACGGCCCTGGCGGCCTGCAACGGCAACCGTACCCAGGCCGCCGAGCGTCTCGGCATCGCCCGGGCGAGCCTGTACAACAAGTTGCAGGCGCACGGACTGTAGGGGCTATTCGCCCCTACAAAATCAGGCCCTCGGAGTGTCCACCCTTTTGGACACCAGTCTTTCAACTGTCCAGATTCATGGCCATCGTCTAGAAATCTGGACACTTTCAGCGTTGCCTTCGAAACCGCTGAAACACCGACCCCAGAGCCATCCGCCGTCTTTTCGCCGCACCTGGCACACCTTTCGCTCTAACAGCGCCATGGGCCAAGCAATGGCCTGCCACCAGCCGCCTCGACGCGGCGGAAAACAACAACAAGAAGGAAGTCCCCCATGGGCACCCTAGGTATCCTGATTTCTCTCGCTCTGCTGATGTACCTCGCCTACCGCGGCATCAACGTGCTGATCCTCGCGCCGCTCATGGCCCTGCTCGCGGTGCTCTTCGCCGGCGACGCGGCACTGATGCTGCCGACCTACACCCAAGTGTTCATGAAGTCCCTGGGCGGCTACCTGATCCAGTTCTTCCCGCTGTTCCTGCTCGGCGCCATCTTCGGCAAGTTGATGGACGACTCAGGCTCGGCCCGCGCCATCGCCCACGGCATCGTTGCCAAGCTCGGCCGCGAGCGCGCCATCCTGGCCATCGTGCTGGCCTGCGGCCTGCTGACCTACGGCGGCGTGTCGCTGTTCGTGGTGGCGTTCGCGGTCTACCCCATCGGCACCGCGCTGTTCCGCGAGGCGGGCATTCCCAAGCGCCTGCTGCCGGGTGCCATCGCCCTCGGCGCCTTCACCTTCACCATGACCGCACTACCCGGCACCCCGGCCATCCAGAACGCCATCCCCAGCCCCTTCTTCGGCACCGACGCCTTTGCCGCACCCATCCTCGGCCTGATCGGCGGCCTGATGATGCTCGTCCTCGGCAGCTGGTGGCTGAGCGCCCAGGCGCGCAAGCTGATGGCGGCTGGCGAAGGCTACGGCGTACACAAGGATGACGCGGCCGAGCAGGTTGGCTTACCCACCACCGGTTTCTGGCTGGCGCTGCTGCCGATCCTGCTGGTGATCGTCCTCAACTTCCTGATGGCCAAGCAGGTGCTGCCGAACGTCGACACCAGCTTCCTGGCCAAGCCTGAGTTCGGCGGCTTGCAGGACGCCAAGTCGGTGATCGGCATCTGGTCCATCATCGTCGCCCTCAGCGCCGCCGTGCTGCTGCTGATCGGCCTGCACTGGAAGCGCTGGACCGACCTCAAGCAGAGCCTAAACGACGGCACCTTCGGCTCCATGCTGCCGATCCTCAACACGGCGTCCGAAGTGGGTTACGGCACGGTGATCGCCTCGCTCGCCGGCTTCGTGGTGATCCGCGACCTGGTACTCAGCGTGCCGGGCAACCCGCTGGTGTCCGAAGCCGTCGCCGTGAACATCCTCGCCGGTATCACCGGCTCGGCCTCCGGCGGCATGTCCATCGCGCTGAAGACCCTCGGCGCCCAGTACCTGGAAATGGCCAACGCCGCCGGTATCAGCCCTGAGCTGCTGCACCGCGTCGCCGCCATGGCCTCCGGCTGCATGGATACCCTGCCGCACAACGGCGCGGTGATCTCACTGCTGGCGATCTGCAAGCTGACTCACCGCGATTCGTACAAATTCATCTTCATGAACACCGTGATCTTCCCGCTCATGGCCCTGACGGTGGTGATCACCCTGGGCAGCCTGTTCGGGAGTTTCTGACGGAGCGACCCGCTTCTCGCTATTCCTGTAGGAGCGAATGAACTCGCTCCTACAAAGAGCACCATCCGTTTTCAATCGCTCGAGGAACACCATGAGCAAAGTGATGAGCGCCGCCGAGGCGGTGGCCAAGATTCCGGATAACGCCAACCTGGCCACCGGGGGCTTCGTCGGTATCGGTTTCGCCGAGGAAATCGCCATTGCCCTGGAGCAGCGCTTCGCCGCCTCGCAGGCGCCACAGGGCCTGACCCTGGTGTATGCGGCCGGGCAAGGCGACGGCAAGAGTCGTGGCCTCAACCACCTGGCCCATGAAGGCCTGGTGCGACGGGTGATCGGCGGCCACTGGGGCCTGGTGCCGGGCCTGCAGAAGCTCGCCGTGGAAAATCGCATAGAGGCCTACAACCTGCCCCAGGGGGTGATCTCGCAATTGTTCCGCGACATCGCCGCGGGCAAGCCCGGGCAGCTTTCCAGGGTCGGCCTGGGTACCTTTGTCGACCCGGATTTCGGTGGCGGCAAGCTCAATGCGCGGACTACCGAGGAACTGGTCCGGCGCATGCCCATCGAGGGCGAGGACTACCTGTTCTACAAGGCCTTCCCGATTAACGTGGGAGTGATCCGCGCCACCAGCGCCGACGAAGACGGCAACCTCTCCATGGAGCGCGAAGCGCTGACCATCGAGAGCCTCGCCATCGCCATGGCCGCGCACAATTCCGGCGGGCTGGTGATCGCCCAGGTGGAGCGCGTGGTTTCGCGCGGCTCGCTCAACCCACGCGACGTGAAGATTCCCGGCATCCTGGTGGATTGCGTCGTGGTCGCCCAACCGGACAACCACCAGCAGACCTTCGCCACCCACTACAACCCGGCTTTCGCCGCCGAGGTGCGCGTACCGATGAACAGCCTGGCGCCCATGCCGCTCGACCTGCGCAAGCTGATCGCCCGCCGTGCGGCACTGGAGCTGTCTCCGAACGCGGTGGTCAACCTCGGCATCGGCATGCCCGAAGGCGTGGCGGCGGTGGCCGCCGAGGAAGGCGTGATCGACCTACTGACGCTGACCGCCGAACCCGGCGTGATCGGTGGCGTACCGGCCTCGGGCCTGGACTTCGGTGCCGCGAGCAATCACAGCGCACTGATCGACCAGCCCTACCAGTTCGACTTCTACGATGGTGGTGGCCTGGACATCGCCTTCCTCGGCCTCGCCCAGGCCGACGCCGAGGGCAACCTCAACGTCTCGCGTTTCGGCACCCGCCTGGCCGGTGCTGGTGGCTTCATCAACATCAGTCAGAACGCCAAGGCAGTGGTCTTCGTCGGCACGTTCAGTGCTGGGGCGCAGGACATCCGCATCGAGAACGGCGAGCTGCGCATCGTGCAGGACGGCGAGATGCGCAAGTTCGTCAACGAGGTGGAGCACCGCACCTTCGCCGGCAAGCTCGCCGCCGAGTCAGGCAAGCCGGTGCTCTACGTCACCGAGCGCTGCGTGTTCCGCCTGACGACCGAAGGCCTGGAGTTGATCGAGATCGCTCCTGGCGTGGACCTGGAGCGGGACATCCTGGCCCGCATGGATTTCCGACCCATCGTGCGCGAACCGAAGCGGATGGATGCGCGGCTGTTCCGCGAGGGGCGTATCGGGCTGCGTGAGCTGATCGCCCCGTAAAGATTGTGCGTGATCACGCGGGCCCGTCCTGGGTCCGCGTCTTTTTTTCAGTCTCTTCCGCCTTCGGCGTTTCGCGCCGGAGCGGATATCGCTGTGCGCAAAACAACAACAAGAAGGAACCAACATGGATCGCAATACCCTCAGCTTCGCCCTATGCGGCATCACTGGCCTGACCTTCTGCACCCCGGCCAGCGCCGAGTTCATCAAGGATTCCAAGGCCAGCCTTGAGCTGCGCAACTTCTACTTCAATCGCGACTTCCGCCAGGACGGCGCCGCCCAGAGCAAGGCCGAGGAATGGGCCCAGGGCTTCCTGCTGCGCTATGAGTCCGGCTTCACCGAAGGCACCGTCGGCGTGGGCATGGATGCTCTCGGGCTGCTGGGGGTGAAGCTCGACTCCAGCCCGGACCGCACCGGCACCGGCCTGCTGAAGTCCGACCGCGAACGGCCCAATCGCGCCCAGGATGAGTACGGCGAACTGGGCCTGACCGCCAAGCTGCGCGTCTCGCAGAGCACCCTCAAGGCCGGCACCCTGCTACCCAAGCTGCCGGTGGCGCTGTACAACGACAGCCGCCTGCTGCCGCAGACCTTCCGGGGTGCCTGGGCGAACTCGGCGGAAGTGGAAAACCTCAGCCTCGACCTCGGCCGTTTCGACCGCATCAACCTGCGCAATTCGTCTGATAACGAAGAAATGGCCGTGTTCAACGGCGGCAACCGCAACATTGTCCTGGGCCGGACAAAAACCAGCGACCAATTCGACTTCGCCGGTGCGACCTACAAGTGGACGCCCAACCTCAGCAGCGCTTACCACTACGGCGGCCTCGACGGCATCTACAAGCAGCACTACCTGACCCTGAACCACCTGCTGCCCATCGCCGATGGCCAGTCACTGAAGAGCGATATCCGCTGGGCGCACAGCACCGACGATGGTGGCAGCAATGTGGATAACGATGCCTTTGGCGCGATGTTCACCTACGCATTGGGTGGCCACGCATTCGGCCTGGGCTACCAGCGCATGCGCGGCGACACCGGTTTTGCCAACATCAACGGCACCGACGCCTACCTGGTGAACCTGGTGCAGATCAACGACTTCGGCAACGAAGACGAGCGCTCCTGGCAGGCCCGCTACGACTACAATTTCGCGGCCCTGGGCATCCCCGGCCTGACCTTCATGACCCGCTACCTGTCGGGCGACAACGTCGACCTGCGCGGCGCGTCCGGTGAAGGCAAGGAGTGGGAACGCAATACCGACATCGCCTACGTGGTGCAGAGCGGACCGCTGAAGAACCTCGGCGTGAAGTGGCGCAACGCGACCACCCGCAGCAACTTCGGCAGCGATATCGACGAGAACCGGCTGATCCTGAGCTACACGCTGGCGTTGTGGTGAGTCTCGAACTGCCCCCTCTCCCAAAGGGAGAGGGGGAAAAGCACCAGCTACCTCATCCCCAACTTATGCCGCGCCGCGTACAGACAGACCATTTCCATCGCCAGGGTCGCGCCGGCCAGGGCGGTGACTTCGGCGTTGTCGTAGGGCGGCGCGACTTCCACCACATCCATCCCCACCAGGTTGATGCCGCGTAGGCCGCGGAGTATTTCCAGCGCCTGGTGGCTCGACAGGCCGCCACAAACCGGCGTACCCGTGCCAGGGGCGAAGGCGGGATCGAGGCAGTCGATATCGAAGGTCAGGTAAACAGGGTTGTCCCCTACCCGTGCGCGGATACGCTCGGCGATCTGCTCGGGGGTATGGCGATGCACCTCACGCGCATCCAGCACCTGGAAGCCCATCACATCGTCGTTGGTGGTGCGCAGACCCACCTGCACCGACCGCGACGGGTCCACCAGACCCTCGCGGGCAGCGTGATAGAACATGGTGCCGTGGTCGATGCGCTTCACTTCTTCGTCCGGCCAGGTGTCGCTGTGGGCGTCGAAGTGGATCAGCGACAGTGGACCATGCTTGGCCGCATGGGCTTTCAGCAGCGGGTAGCTGATGAAGTGGTCGCCCCCCAGGGTGAGCATCGCCGCGCCGGATTCGAGGATGCGCGCGGCATGGGCCTGGATGATCTCCGGCGTGCCCTGTGGGGTGCCGTGGTCGAAGGGGCAGTCGCCGTAGTCGATCACCGCCAGGTGGTCGAAGGGATCGAACTCCCAGGGGTAATGCCGGGCCCAGGCCATCTGCACCGAGGCGGCGCGAATGGCACGCGGCCCGAAGCGACTGCCGGGGCGGTTGGTGGTGGCGGTGTCGAAAGGCACCCCGCTCACCACCAGGTCGACGCCGCGCAGGTCACGACTGTAGCGGCGGCGCATGAAGCTGGTGATGCCGGCATAGGTGGATTCGGCAGCGGTGCCATAGAGGCTGTCGCGGGTCATGGCCTGGTCGTTGTCGAAGGCGTGGTCCATTTCATCGGTCTCCAATGCCCCCCTCTCCCTTTGGGAAAGGGGCGGGCTGAGGGTGGTTGAAGGCGACTCAGTACTGAGTGCGGAACGAAGTCCAAAGGCGGGTGCGGGCGCGCTGGTCCTTGAGCGACTGGATCTGCTCGCCGAACAGGCGATCACGCACATCCTTGCTCGGGTAGATGTCCGGGTCGCCGGCCACCTCCGGTGTCAGCAGCGGATTGGCAGCCTGGTTGGCGTTGGCGAAGAACTGGCTGTTGGTCAGTTCGGCGATGGCTTCGGGACGCAGCATGTAGTCAATGAAGGCGTGGGCGGCCTCGGGGTGCGGTGCGTCGACCGGGATGACCATGGTGTCGAACCAGATCAGCGTGCCTTCACGGGGGATGCGGTAGATCACCTCGAAGGGCATCTGCGCCTGCCGCGCCTGGTCGGCGGCGATGGCGGCATCGCCGTTGTAGGTCAGTGCCAGGCAGATCTCGCCTTTGGCCAGGTCGTTGATGTGCTTGCCGGAGCCGACGTAGCGCACGTTGGACTGCAACTGCGCGAACAGCTCCTGGACGGCTTTCAGGTCAGCCTTGTCGGTACTGTAGGGGGCCTTGCCGAGGTAATGCAGGGCGATGCTGATCACTTCCTGCGGTGAGTCGATCACGGCGATGCCGCAGTCCTTCAACCGGCTGGCGTACTCGGGCTTGAACAGCAGATCCAGGCTGTTCACTGGCGCATCAGGAATGCGCTTTTCCACCGCTTCCTTGTTGATGCCCAACCCCACGGTGCCCCAGGTGTAGGGCACGCCGAAGCGATTATCCGGATCGACGGTGGCCAGTTTGGCCAGCAGCTCGGGGTCGAGGTTGGTGAAGTTCTTCAGCTGTTCGCGCTGTACCGGCTGCACGGCCTTGGCCTGGATGGCACGGGCCAGGCCGCTGCTGGCGGGGAAGACCACATCGTAGCCGCTGCCACCGGTCAGCAGCTTGGCGTCGAGGGCTTCCGCACTGTCGAAGATGTCGTATTTGACGTCGATGCCGCTTTCGTCCTTGAAGCCTTGCAGGGCCTTTTCCGGAATGTAGGCAGACCAGCTGTAGAGGTTCAGCGCCTTGTCTTCGGCATGCACCGGCAAGGCACAGGCGAACAGGGCGGCAAGCAACAAGGGACAACGCATGATGGGCTCCTGGGGGATTGCAGGTGGGGCCATGCTGCGCCGGGCTTTGCTTTGGATAAATATGAAGTGTTCTACTTTGGCATCTACAACCATCAATGTTTGGTGCCGCCATGCTCAGCCAGCTCCATGACCTCGACCTGCAACTGCTGCGCATCTTCGTCACGGTGGTGGAAAGCGGCGGCTTCAGCGCCGCCCAGGGCGAACTGGGTATCGGCCAGTCCACCATCAGCACGCAAATGGCCAAGTTGGAGACACGACTGGGCTTTCGTCTTTGCGAACGCGGCAAGGCGGGCTTTCGCCTGACCCCCAAGGGCGAGCAGGTGCTCGCTGCCACGCGCAAGCTGTTCGGCGCCATCGAGACTTTCAAGGGAGAGGCGCGGGGCATGTCCGGCCTGCTTCTGGGCGAGCTGCGCATCGGTCTATCCGAAGCCCTCGACAGCCAGGTGCTACAACACCTGGGAGATGCCATCGGGCGCTTCCGTCAGCGCAACCAGGCCGTGCAGTTCGAGCTGATCAGTGCCATGCCGGCCGAGCTGGAGCGGCGCCTGCTACAAGACCAGTTGCACCTGGCGATCGGCTACTTCTCGGGCACCCAGGCGGCGCTGGACTACCAGCCGCTGTTCAGCGAGCAGCAACGGTTGTTCTGTGGTGTCGGGCACCCGCTGTTTGGACTTGGGCAGGTCAGTCTCGACGACTTGGCCGACTGCGACCTGGTGCATCACCCGTACCGTTTTGAAGAAGCGCGGCAGCCCTTCCAGAGCGGCCCGAGCAGTGCGCGCACCGAACAGGTGGAGTGCAGCCTGGCGTTCATCCTGTCAGGCGCACATATCGGCTACCTTCCAGAACACATCGCCGCGCCGTGGGAGGCCAACGGGCAACTCAGGGCGTTGCTGCCGGAGCAGACTGGCTACCGTGTGCAGTTCCACCTCAGCAGCCATCGCGGCCGCCAGCCTAGCGAAGCGCAGGTGGCGTTCGTGGAGGATCTGGTCGAGGCGTTCGGGGATGTGTAGGAGCGAGCGCTTGTGGGGGTGAATTCATTCGCCAGGCAGGGCGCGGCCCTGCCCTTGTAGGAGCGAATTCATTCGCGAAACGGGCGAGCACCGAGCAGGCCGGTGAACGCCCTTTCCCCCGCCCGTTCTCCCGGAAGGCGAGGGGTGGCTCTCGGACCACTCTCGTCCAGATCGGCTGGCAAAAGGACCCAGGCGATCACATATACCAGCGATATTCCCGCGCGCTGACCTCGTTCATGAAGTCCAGGTACTCCTGGCGTTTGTTCTCGCAGTAAACCATCACGAACTCGCTGCCCAGGCCTTCGTTTACCGCAGGGTGGCTGCGCATGGCGGCGACGGCGGTGAGCATGTCCTTGGGGAAGTCGATGCCGCTTTCGCGGTCTTCGTTGAGCGGCGCGATCGGCTCGCGGGCGGCATCCAGGCCGTGTTCCATGCCGGAGAGGATGGCGGCCAGCACCAGGTAGGGGTTGGCGTCGGCACCGGCCAGGCGGTGTTCGATGCGCAGGTTTCGGCCGTCGGATTCGGGGATGCGGATGCACGCATCGCGGTCCTCGAAGCCCCAGCTGGCGCGGCTGGCGGCATTGACCATGGCACCGTAGCGGCGGAAGGCGTTGTGGTTGGCAGCGAAGATCGGCATGCAGTGCGGCAGCAGGTCGAGGCAACCGGCCACGGCGTGGCGCAGCGGGCGCTGGTCGTTGGCGGCGAGCAGGTTGTTGCCGTCCCGGTCGTAGAGGCTCACATGCACGTGCATGCCGCTGCCCGGTGCATTCAGGTAGGGCTTGCTCATGAAGCTGGCGCGCTGGCCATGCTTGAGCGCAACACCACGGGTACTGCGACAGAAGAGAGCGGCCCAATCGGCGGCCTTGAGACCGTCATCGCAATGGCCGAAGTTGATTTCGAACTGGCCCGGGCCGAGTTCGGCGGTGATGACGTTGGCGGCAACGCCTTGCTCGTTGGCGGCGTCGACCATCTCATGCAGCACGCTAGAGAAACGCGACAGGCGCTCGATGTGCATGTTCGGCTGGTCGTCCTCGTCCTCGCAGAGCGGATCGCGGGGGAATTGCGGCAGACCGTCCTGGAGCTTGCGATCGAACAGGTAGAACTCCAGTTCGAAAGCCACCACCGGGCGGATTCCGCGCTTCTCCAGTCGCTGCAGTACCCGCGCCAGCACCTCGCGCGGTTCGAACTCGATGGGGGCCTCAGTACCGTCGGAAGTGATCAGCATCTGCCCCAGCGGCTCCTTTTCCCAGCGCACTGGCTTCAGCGTGCCGGGCACCAGGCGACGCGGTGCGTCCGGGTCGCCATCTGCGAAACAGTAGTCGCCAATCGGATAGAGCCCGCCCTGGGTGCCCAGCAGCACGCAGTTCTGCGGCACCTTGAGCGGGCTGCCGGCGGCAACTTTCTCCACCATTTCCACGGGGTAGCGCTTGCCGTAGAAATGGCCGGGAATGTCCAGGCAGATCAGGTCGATATAGCGGACCTCCGGGTACTGGGCACGGAAGGCGCGCACTTCGCTGAGCAGGTCGGGGTACTGGTTTGTTGTTGTCATCACTGCTGTCCTGCGAGCGGGGGCTTCAGGTGAAGACCCACAAGACTCGCGTCGGTTTGTCGGAAAGATTGGCGTAGCGGAACTGGGCATGGGGCGGCAGCTGGAAGCTGTCGTTGGGGTAAAGGGTCACGGGCTTGGTGTCATCGTCGTACCAGACCGTCAGCTCCCCTTCGAGGACGAAACCGCCCTGCTCGGAACTGTCGTCCAGGTGACCCTCGCCGCTGGTGGCACCGGGTGCCAGGTGACTCTCCAGCATGGAAAAGCCGCCGGACATGGTGGGCGAGGCCAGCACGTCGGTAATGCCACCGGCGTAATAAAGCGTGCGACGTTCGCCCGGGCGGGTGACCCAGGGCGTCTCGCGTGGCTTGCTCAGGTTGTAGAAGTAAGTCGTGGGCACGCCCAGCGCTTCGCTGATGGCGGTAAGGTCGGCAACTGTCGGGCGCGACAGCCCACGCTCCACCTGGGAAAGGAACCCCACCGAGCGATCGATGCGCGTGGCGAGGTCCCCCAGGGTCACGTTTTTGTGCTTGCGCAGGTCACGAATCAGGATCGCGAGGCTTTCGATTTCGTCTTGCTTGTCCAATGGTGTCTCCTTGAGTCCCCCCTCTCCCGCGGGTGGGAGAGGGGCCGGGGGAGAGGGCATCGTCCCCCGCACAGAGCACTTAAATTACATCGCGTAGCCGGTAATAGGCCTTGCCGGCCGCTTCCAGCGGCGCGGCCAGCAGCGAGCCGCCCGGAAAGCGCGGGTTGCCGATGGCCTGGTAGAGGTCGATCAGGTCGTCATTGCCGAGGATGGCGTCGCTCACCGCCTTGGCGCCGGCCAGGGTCGGCAGGATTCCGTGACCGGAGAAGCCCTGCAGCCAATAGCGCGAGCCTTCGCGACCGATGTCCGGGGTGCGCTTCATGCTGACGTCGATGTGGCCGCCCCAGCCGAATTCGATTTCCACGCCCTTGAGCTGCGGGAATACGCGCTCCAGATATGGACGCGTGGCCGCCGGCACATCCTTGGGCAGGCCGCCCAGGTAGGTGCAGCCGCCGCCGAACAACAGTCGGTGGTCAGGGGTAAGGCGGAAGTAGTCAGGCACGAACTGGTTGTCGATCGCGCAACTGTTCTTCGGCAGCAGCGAGCGCGCCAGTTCCGGGTCCAGCGGCGCGGTCGCCACCTGGTAGGAACCTACCGGCAGCAGGCGGCTGGAAAGCTGGCGGTCGAGGCGGTCGACGTAGGCGTTGCAGGCCATCACCAGGATGCTTCCGCGCACTTCGCCCTGCGCGGTACGGGCCACATAGCCGGAAGGCGTTTCACGGTATTCCAGCACCCGGCTCTGCTCATAGATGCGCCCGCCGCGGGCTTCGATGGCGGCGGCCAGGCCCTGGGCCAACTTGAGTGGATTGAGGTGGGCAGCTTCCGGGTCGTACAGCGCCGCCTGGTAACGCGGGCTGTCGATCCACTCGGACAGTTCGTCGCGGCGGATCAGGCGCATCCGGTCGTAGCCCCATTTATGGATGGCGTCTTCCTGGGCCTCTTCGAGGAGTTTCACCCGACGTTCCATCACGGCGGTCCAGAGGCTGCCGACGCGGTAATCCACATCGAACCCGTGGCGGACCGGCAGCTCACGCATCTCGCCTGCGGCCCAGCGCATGCTGTCCCACAACCGACGGGTACGCTCCAGACCCAGTGCCTTTTCCAGCGGCGGCATATCGCAGGACCAGCCCAGCAATGCCTGCCCGCCATTGCGCCCGGAGGCCGCCCAGGCCACGCGGCTGGCTTCCAGCAGGGTTACGCGCTTGCCGGCCTCGGCAAGACGCAGGGCGGTATGCAGCCCGCTGAAACCGGCCCCGATGATCAGGACATCGGTCTCCTCGCTACCGGCCTGGCTCGGACGCAGGGGAATGCTGCCTGGGTAGGTGCGGGCGTAGTAGGTGCCGACATGCTGGGCGGACTGCTTGAACATGGGTGCCTCGTGAAATTTTCATCTGTAGATTTCATGAAAATCTACAGAAAAATATTCACTCAGCCAAGCAATTTGTTTGAAATAAACAACACGAGATCCGAGAAGCCGCACAAATAACAGCCATCTCAGGGTAGAGGTGATTGAAATTACGGACAGCCGTGCATGATTCAGCCTACTGCTGCGTCCACACCTGCGCCTTCAGGCACTCCGCTACGTAATCGAGAAAGCAGGTGATGCGAGAGGCCAGCGCGGTATTGCGGTAGTAGACGGCATTGATCGGCTGGCGCACTTCCAACGTCTCGCGTACCAGCACCTGCACCAGGCTGCCGTCCGCGCGGTCGGCCTGGGTCATGAAATCGGAGAGACACACGATGCCGGCACCGGACAGGGCCAACTGGCGTAGCGTTTCGCCGCTGGAAGCCTTGATCGCAGGCTCGATCGGCAACTCGTCACCCAAGGTGTTGCGCAGGGGCCAGAGGTTGAGGGTTTCCGGCTGGGTGAAACCGATCAGACTGCGCTGCTGCAACGCTTCGACATCCTTCGGCGTGCCATGAACCTTGAGGTAGGCGGGGCTGGCCAGCACACGGATGCGGCTGCTGCCAAGCGGGCGGGCGTGGAGGGTGGAATCGCGCAGGGTGCCGATGCGAATGGCGATATCAGTGCGATGCTCGATCAGGTCGATGATCTGGTCGCTGCTGTGTAGTTCCAGTTCGATCTCCGGGTAGCGCTCACGAAAACCCGCAACCAGCGGCACCAGCACATGCAGCATGAATGGCGAAGCGGCATTGACCCGCAGCCGTCCCGCTGGCTTCTGCCGGCGCAGGGCCATCTGCTCTTCGGCCTCCTCCACCTGGGCGAGAATGCGCCGCGCCTGGCACAGGAACGCCTCGCCTTCCTCCGTCAGTTCCAGGCGCCGCGTGGTGCGGCGCAGCAGCGTGACATCGAGCTTTTCCTCCAACCGGCTCAGGGCGCGACTTACGCCCGAGGCGGTCTGCGCCAGTTGCTCGGCGGCGGCGGTGATCGAGCCGGTATCGACCACGGTGGCAAAGGCTTGCAGCTCGTCCAGGGTAGTTTTCATTCGTGACTCCCAAGCAAATATCTTTGGCTTGATACTCGGTTTTTTCGCATGAGTCGAGCGGCGACACTGTGCGCCATCCGCCCTTTCTCGGGCATGTTCGACTGAACTGGAGATTCCTCATGAGCATTCCCGCACTCGGCCTCGGCACGTTCCGCCTCAAGGAACAGCAGGTGATCGATTCGGTCAGCAATGGACTGGAACTGGGCTACCGCCACATCGACACCGCACAGATCTATGGCAACGAAACCGACGTTGGCCTGGCCATCGCCGAAAGCGGTGTGCCGCGTGACGAATTGTTCGTCACCACCAAGGTCTGGACGGAGAACCTCACCGCCGCCCGTTTGATCCCCAGCCTGGAAGAGAGCCTGGCCAAGCTGCGCCTGGAGCGGCTGGACCTGGCGCTGATCCACTGGCCCAGCCCCGCCGATGCCATTCCGGTGGCCGAGTACATGGGCGCCCTGGCCGAAGCCAGGGCACGCGGCCTGACGCGGCAGATCGGCATCTCCAACTTCACCCTCTCGCACATGCAGCAGGCTATCGACGCAGTTGGCAAGGAAGCTATCGCCACCAACCAGGTGGAAATCCATCCCTTCCTGCAGAACCGCAAGGTCGTGGAGTTCGCCCGCAGCCAGGGTATCCACCTCACCGCCTACATGCCGCTGGCCTACGGCAAGGTCATGCACGACCCGGTGATCCGGGGCATCGCCACCGCCCACGACGCCACGCCGGCCCAGGTCGCCCTGGCCTGGCTGCTGCAGCAGGGCTTCGCGGTGATTCCCTCCTCCACCCGCCGCGATAACCTGGCCAGCAACCTGCGGGCCCAGGAGCTTGTGCTGACCGAAACTGAAATGGCGGCGATCGCGACACTGGATCGCGGCGAGCGTCTGGCCGCGCCGGACTTCGCCCCGAACTGGGATTGAGCGAGACGGCGAGGGCCGCTGCGCGGGCCTTTCGCGAATGAATTCGCTCCCACCATCCAGGCAAACGGGCGAGTGACGGGGCCGCCGGATGCAACTACCCTCCTCCCTGATCTGCCAGGGAGAACTCCACCCATGTCCATCCAACGCGCCTTGCCGCGACTCGTCTGCATCGCCGCACTGGCCCTGCTGGGTGCATGCACCCAGCAACAGCAGCAGCAACCACCCGCCACGCCGCCAGCCGGCCAGCCGCAGGCACCAGCCACCACGCCGCAGGACCAACAGGCCAGCGAATTCGAAAGGCTCAAGCAACAGGCCGGACGTGGTGACCCTGACGCGCAGTACCAGCTCGGCAGCCTGTTCTTCGTCGGCAAGCCGCAGAAGGACCTCAAGCAGGCCGAGTACTGGTGGAAGCAAGCGGCCGACAAGGGGCATTCCCAGTCGGCCTTCAGCCTCGCCTTTCTCTACACCGGACGCGCCGACCCCGCCTTCGCCGATCAACGTGCCATGCACAAGTACCTCAGCCAGGCCTCTGCCGCCGGCAATGCCATGGCGCAGCACGTGCTGGGCAGCATGTACGCCCAGGGCGCCGAAGGTCTGAAACAGGACCCCAACCAGGCCCGCGCGCTATTCCAGAGCGCGTGCGACAAACAGTACCCACCGAGCTGCGAAGCGTTGAAGAAGCTGCAAGCGAATTGAGTCGATCTTGTAGGGGCGATTTCAATCGCCAAGCAGGTCGAAGACCTGCCCTGTAGGAGCGAATTCATTCGCGAAAGGGATTGGCACCGAGCCAACCTGCGTCCCCACAAGCAAAAACGCCCGGCATTAGCCGGGCGCTTTCATTCACTGCGCGATCAGAACCGGTAGTTGGCGCTGACCTCCAGGGTGCGAGGTGCGCCGGGGGTGATCAGGTCCACCGAGCCATGGGCCGAGGCGTAGTAGTCGCGGTCGAACGCGTTGTGCAGACGCAGCGCCATGTCCCATTGCGGCAGGTTGTAGAGCAGCGCCGCATCGAAGGTCGTGTAGCTGGGCATCACGACCTTGTTGTCCAGTGCGGTGTAGCGGTCATCCACGTAGTTGGCGCCCATGCCGAGACGCCATTCCGGGGTCAGCGAGCGCACCACCCAGAGGTTGGCGCTGTTGCGCGGCGTCAGGGTCGGTACCTGGCCTTCGTTGGGCACGCCGTTGGTCTTGTTGGTGGACTTGGTGATCTCCGCGTCCAGGTAAGCGTAGCCGCCGTAGACATTCCACTTCTCGGTGATCTGGCCGCTGAAGGTGGCTTCGAATCCATCGGTGCGCTGCTCACCGGCAAGCACCGTCAGGTTGGTGGTCGGGTCGGTGGTTTTCATGTTGGTGCGCTCGAGGCGGAACACCGCTGCGGTGAACGAGAGGCGGTTGTCGAGCAGGTCCCACTTGGCGCCCACCTCGTAGTTGGTGGTTTCTTCAGGCTCCAGGTGCTGGTTGCTCGGCGCCAAGGCAAACACTTCGCCCGACGGCTGATAACCACGGCTCACCGAGGCGAAGTAGGACTGGATCTGATCCGGCTGGAACACAAGGCCGGCACGCGGGCTCCAGGTCTTGTCGGTACGGTCCAGGTCGACGTTGGCCAGGCGATCATCATCATATTCCTGGCCGAAGATGTCGTAGCGTACGCCGAGCAGCGCCTTCCACTGCGAAGTCAGCTCGATCAGGTCCTGCACGTAGAAGCCGGCAGTGTCCTGGAAGTTGGTGCCCTTGGAAGACAAGTTGCTGGCGTGCTCCGGTACCGGAACCAGGGCGTCACGGTAGACCGGAACCTGCGCCACGTTGTTCTGGCTGAATACGCGCTGGTACTTGTCCTGGTGGCCCAGCTCCACACCGTAGAGCAGGCTGTGCTGCATTCCGGCCAGTTGGGCCTGCTGCTTCAGTTCGGTCTGGTTGAACACACCGTACTCATCACGCGCCACGTTTCCACGGTTCAGTTTCACCAGCAGCTCGCCGTTGGGGGCGGTGACGAAACGGGTCGGACTGCTGTCGGCCAGGGTGTTGTTGCGGTCCAGGTCGTAGTGGTAGTAGCGGGTGGTGTTGCTCAACGTCAGCTCGTCGTTGATGCGGTAGTCCAGGCCGGCAGTGAAGGAGAACACTTCACTGCGGGCGTAGTCCTGGTCCGCGTCACCGGAGCCGAAGCGCTTCTCGCGGTCGACGTGTACCGGGCGATCGCCAAGCGCGGGGATACCGAAATCGATCAAGCGCTTGTCGTAGAGGTAGGTGGCGCCCAGGTTGAGCTCTAGGTCATCGGACAGCTTGAAGAAAGCGGACGGCGCAATCGCCTTGCGGTCGATGTAGCCGTCATCGCGGAAGGTGTCGCTGTCTTCGAACGCACCGGTGACGCGGAACGCCTTGTCGCGCTGCTGCTGGTCGCCCCAGCCGGCATCGAACTGGGTGCGACGCTTGCCTTCACTGTCGAAGCTGACACCCAGCTCCCGCTTGGGATCAAAACCGGGCTTCTTGCTCACGCTGTTGATCAGGCCACCGGAAGAACCACGCCCGTAAAGCACGGCAGCCGGGCCCTTGATGACCTCGACGCGTTCGACGTTGGAGAGGTCGCGGAAGTACAGCGCGTCATCACGGATGCCGTCTACGAACATATCGCCAATGGCGCTGAATCCGCGGATGGTGACCTGGTCGCGCTGGCCATCACCGTTGGAAAGACCAATGCCGGGGACGTTCTTCAGCACGTCTTCCATGGACTGGGCGCCCTGGTCCTTGATCACGCTCTCAGGCACCACGTTGACGGTCTGGGGAATGTCACGCAGTGGCGCGTCGATCTTCAGCCCGCTTCGGCTCTCGGTGGCCTTGTAGCTTTGCTGCTCGTAGGCACTGGTCACCGAGGTCGCCGGAATGGCCAGCGCCTCCCCGGTTTCAGCCTGGACAGCGGGAATTACCAGCAGGCCCAGCATCGGCAGAGATGCCGGGGCAATACGCTTTCTAGCCACCAAGAGTTCCTTAGTCATTGTGAAAAAGAACAAATGGTAACAATTAGCATTTGCAAATCAAATGTAAATGATTCGCAGATGGTGAGTTTTATCGATTGATTTTCGTGGCATTCCTTGCAGCACCGGGCGCCATGCCATGGCAGCGCTTGAAGGCGCGACTGAAGGCAGCTTCCGACTGATAGCCCAGGCGCTCGGCCAGGGCCGCGATTGACACGTCCCCTTCCTGCAACCAGCCCAGCGCAAGGTTCATGCGCCAGCGGGTCAGGTATTGCATGGCCGGTTCGCCCACCAGGGCGGTGAAGCGTGCGGCGAAGGCGGAGCGCGACATGGCAGCGACTTCGGCCAGGGACACGAGACTCCAGTCTCGCGCCGGGTCACGGTGAATCAGGCCGATGGCGCGACCGATCTGGCGGTCCTGCAAGGCACCAAGCCAGCCGGTTTGGGCCGCAGGGTCGCGCTCGATCCAGGCACGAATGGCCTGGATCACCAGGATGTCGGCCAGCCGCGTTACCACCGTCTCGCCACCCGGGCGCATGGCTCGTGCCTCGTCGCGCATGAAGCGCAAGGTACCCTGCAGCCAGTCGGCGTGTTCGGCGCTGGTCGCCTCCACGTGCAACAACGGCGGAAGCAGGCGTACCAGTTGCCGCGCCACCGGATGGTCGAAGCGCACTGCCCCGCAGACCAGGCTAACCGGAGCGCCGCCGCCGCCATGGCGAATGATCTCGTAGCGGTCGCTCAGGCACTCTCGCGGCAGATCGAACAACGGCACCGCCGCCACGTTCCTCCCGCTCAGCAGGCTATGGCCCTGACCATGGGGCACCAGCGCCAGGTCGCCCGCGCGCAGTAGCAGCGGTTCGTGCCCGCCCACTTCGAGCCAGCATTCGCCGGATGTCACCACATGGAACATCAGGCAGTCCTCCATCGACGGCAGCCCCAGCCCCCAGGGCGCGGTGAACTCAGATGCGCAATAGAGCGTCCCGCTCATGCGCAGCAGGTGCAGTGCTTCACCCAGGGGATCGTGGGATTGCCAGGGGGTGTTCGGGTCCATGGTGGCTTGCTCATCTCTGGACGATTGATCATGAATCATCGACCCGTGATCATTGTTCGTCCAATGCTCTCGGCTGAGACTTGATCTCAAGCGCTCAGGCATGTGCCGGACAGACAAGCGCGACCAGGAGGACGAGATGATCACGGTAATGGGTGCCACCGGGCACACGGGCAAACGCATCGCCTGGCAACTGCTGAAAGCGGGTCATCCGGTTCGCGCACTGGGACGTTCGGCTGAACGCCTGGCCGAGCTGAAGGATGCCGGGGCCGAAGTGATGGCCGGTGAGCCGAACGATGCGGCTTACCTGACCAAGGCCTTTCATGGCGCCGACGTGGTCTACACCTTGCTGCCCTACGACCCGTCGGTGGCCGATTACATGGCGCAGCAGGCAGATGTGGGTGAAGCCATCGTGAAGGCGATACGCAACAGCGGCGTCCGCCGCGTGGTGGCGCTATCGAGCGTCGGCGCGGAGCTGGCTTCGGGCAACGGTCCGATTGCCAGCATGCATGAGCAGGAAGTGCGCCTGCGCGCGGTGTCGAGCGTCGATGTGCTGATCCTTCGGGCGGGTGTCTTTTTTGAGAACCTGCTGCCGGCGCTGTACATGATCGAGCAGCACGGCCTGGTGGCCGACGGCGTCGACGCGGACGTGCCGGTGCCGATGATCGCCTCGCAGGACATCGCCGATGCAGCCCTCGCCGCGCTGCTCGACCGCGATTGGCACGGAGTACAGGTGCGCGAACTGCTCGGACAGCGGGACATCAGTTATGGCGAGGCCACGCGCATCCTGGGCGAGCACCTGGGTCGGCCGGACCTGCCCTATGTGCAACTGCCCTATGGCGAAATGGCGGGGATGCTGCAGGAAGCGGGGTTCTCGGCAGACCTCGCCGGGCTCTATGCGGAGCTGGCCCAGGGCATCAACGAGCGGCGGGTGAAGTCCCTGGAAGGACGGCGTCCTGAAAACACCACGGCGACGTCATTCGAGGCGTTCGTGGCGGAGATGGTGGTTTAAGTCACCCTGGGGCGATGCTCAGCTGCGCAGCCCTTGGCGACCTGCACGCCTGCGTCAGCTGTTGGCGCAGGCGCTGGACTCCTTCAGGTAGGTCACGGATTTCTCTTCGCCCTGGGAATCGACGTAGGTCATCTTCGCCTGGATGGTCTCGCAGGTCAGTGAGTTGGGCTCGTCTATGGAGATGACACGGGCGACGTCCAGCGGCATGCCGTAGCTGTAGGGCACGGATTCAGCGGATTTCGCGGCGAAGACACTGCCGCTGGCCAGGAAAGCGAGCAGCAAGGTGGTACTGGTGGCGATTGCACGGTTCATGGTGGTTCTCCTGATTTGACTGGAAGGCCCTGACATCGTTGCCGATGCGTGCTCGGCCCATGTGCCAATTCGACTCCAGGCAAGGCGCAGGAAAAAGACGCCTTTGCTGAAAGCGCTTTTCCGCGGCGCGCAACAATCTTCGCCGCCCGACGGTCATGCCCCCGCTTACGACGGGGTCTATCGTTCCCTGACCGGCAAACGGCCAGCAGGAGAGGACCCGGCCATGAACACTAGTGATCTGCTCGAACAACTACTGCGGTCCGGCCAGGCCGGGGCAGCGCAACGGGGCGAAGCAGGAATGTCGTCGCAGGACCCTCTGGGCGGACTCGGCGGTCTGTTGGGCGGTCTCATGGGAGGTGGCGGCGGCGCCAATGCCGGACTGGGAGGCTTGCTCGGCGGCATCCTTGGCGGTGGCCAGGGCGGTGCATCCATGGGTGGTGGCTCGATGGGGAGTGGTGGCGGGCGTGCCGGCGGAATGAACTACGCTGCGCTGGCCTCCCTGGGCATGATGGCCTTTCAGGCGTATCAGTCCTGGCAGCGCCAGCAGTCTTCCGCCCCCCAGCAGGCAATCAGCACGGTGGACCAGCTTTCCGGCGCCGAAGCCGATGACCACAGCCTGGCCATCCTTCGCGCATTGATCGCCGCGGCCAAGGCGGACGGGCGCATCGACGAGCAGGAAAAACAGACCATCTACGCGGAGATTTCCCGGCATACCGACGACCCGCAATTGCAGGAGTGGCTGGACCAGGAAGTGCGCAGCCCGCTGGATGCAGCCGACGTGGCGCAGTCCGCCACGGACCCTGGCATGGCCGCCGAGATGTACCTGGCCAGCGTGATGCTGGTGGATGACCAGCAGGCTGCGGAACGCAGCTACCTGGACGAACTGGCCTATCAGCTGAAACTCGATCCGGACCTGCAGGCCCATCTGGAGCAACAGGCGCGGGGCAATGCCTAAGGCGTAACCTGATAGCCACGCTGCTGCAGGCAGCTCATATAGGCCGACGACGCCGTGCTGCTAGCCTGCTCGTTGGTGCGGCGGTTCTGCCGACGCTCCTGGCGTTGGCGCGAGCCGCCGACTACGGCACCGGCCACGGCGGCGTCCTTGGCTTTCTCTTGCCGGTACTCCTTCTGCAGATCGTCATCGATACGGTCGTAGTCGTTGCTGCGCGCCTGGCCAACGACGGCACCGGCCATCGCCCCCGTGGCGGCACCCCGGACACGACCGCCGCTTGGGTTGGTGTCGGCGGGAGGAGCGGCGCTGCCGGCCTGGGCCTGACAGTTGGCGACGTCCTGCTGGATCTGCTGCTGGGTCTGCCCCTGCAGGGGCACCACGGTTTCGGCGATAGCCGGCAGGCAGATGAATGCGGCGAGCAAGGTCCAGCGACAAGGGGAGAAGGGACTCATGGTGACGAGGCTCCCGAAGGATGTGGGTGGGACCGGTGTAACGCCGGTCGTGTTCCGTTCAGTCTGGGTCGGTACCAGGCACTGCGACAGGGGTGCCGACCAGTGGGCGTCGCATGCCGGCTTCAGGTAGCCTTGCGCACCCGCTAACCTCCAAGCACGCCACCGACCGAGCCCGTCCATGTCCGACCTGTCCCTCGACGAAATCGACCGCCAGCTGATCGCCGCTCTGCAGATCAACGCCCGCGAAAGTGTGGCCATGCTGGCGCGACGCCTGGGTATCGCGCGCACTACGGTGACCTCGCGCCTGGCCCGCCTGGAAAAGGCGCGGATAATCACCGGCTACGGCGTGCGCCTGGGCCAGCGAGTGGCCGATGGTGGCCTGCAAGCCTACGTGGGGATCACCGTGAAGCCTCGTAGCGGCAAGGACGTGTTGCGGCGCCTGACGGGAATGGCAGAGGTGCAGGTGCTCTGCGCAGTGAGCGGCGAGTTCGACTACGTCGCCTGGTTGCGCGCCGATTCCCCCGAGCGCCTCGATGAACTGCTGGACCTGATCGGCAGCGTCGACGGGGTGGAGAAGACCACGACCTCGATCATCCTCAGTTGCAAGATCGATCGCGGCCAGCCGTTGGCGCCCGCCAGCACCTAGGTTGGCGCGCGCGGCATCCCGCCAGAGTGCAGCGAAACCCTACGATTGGCCGTCTGCCTCCGCCTGTTGGGCCTCGCGTAGCTCGAACCAACCTACGAACCTCGCTCCCTCCACTGACTACGCTGATGGAAAGCGCACGCAAGCATGTTCGTCGTTTAGCGCAATGTGATCGTCATATCGTATTGAATGACTACCAAATGACGACACTCTGCGTCTTATGGACGAAATCGACGCTCCCTAGAATGGCTCCACCGCGCCTCCGGGCCGCTCTTCCACAAGCCTTCAAGGTCCATCATGAACAAGAACGATCGCCACCCTGCCGACGGCAAGAAACCCATCACCATCTTCGGCCCGGACTTCCCCTTCGCCTTCGATGACTGGATCGAGCATCCAGCGGGCCTGGGCAGCATTCCGGCTGAACAGCATGGGGCCGAGGTGGCCATTGTCGGAGCCGGCATCGCCGGCCTGGTGGCGGCCTACGAGTTGATGAAGCTGGGCCTGAAGCCCGTGGTTTATGAAGCCTCCAAGATGGGTGGACGCCTGCGTTCGCAGACCTTCGAAGGCACTGACGGCATCATCGCGGAACTGGGCGGCATGCGCTTCCCGGCCTCATCCACTGCCTTCTACCACTACGTCGACATGCTCGGTCTCAAGACCCAGCCCTTCCCCAACCCGCTGACCCCGGCCTCGGGCAGCACGGTGATCGATATCGAGGGCAAGACTTACTACGCGGAGAAGATGGCCGACCTGCCGGCGCTCTTCCAGGAAGTGGCCGACGCCTGGGCTGATGCCCTGGAAGACGGCGCCCGCTTCGGCGACATCCAGCAGGCCATCCGCGACCGCGATGTAAAACGCCTGAAAGAACTGTGGGACACCCTGGTGCCACTGTGGGACGACCGCACTTTCTATGACTTCGTGGCCAGCTCCAAGGCCTTCGCCAAGCTGTCCTTCCACCACCGCGAAGTGTTCGGCCAGGTAGGCTTCGGCACCGGCGGCTGGGACTCCGACTTCCCCAACTCGATGCTGGAAATCTTCCGCGTGGTGATGACCGCCTGCGACGACAACCAGCACCTGATCGTTGGCGGCGTGCAGCAAGTGCCCATGGGCATCTGGCGCCATGTCCCGGAGAAGTGCGTGCACTGGCCGGCTGGTACCAGCCTGGCGTCCCTGCACAACGGCGCACCGCGTCCTGGTGTGAAACGCATCGCCCGCGCCGCCGATGGTCGTCTTGCGGTGACCGACAACTGGGGCGATACCCGTCACTTCGCGGCGGTGCTCGCCACCTGCCAGAGCTGGCTGCTGACCACCCAGATCGAGTGCGAAGAATCGTTGTTCTCGCAGAAGATGTGGATGGCCCTGGACCGCACGCGCTACATGCAGTCCTCCAAGACCTTCGTGATGGTCGATCGCCCGTTCTGGAAGGACAAGAATCCGGAAACCGGCCGCGACACCCTGAGCATGACCCTCACCGACCGCCTGACCCGCGGCACTTACCTGTTCGACAACGGCGACGACAAGCCCGGCGTGATCTGCCTGTCCTACTCCTGGATGAGCGACGCGCTGAAGATGCTGCCGCACCCGGTGGAGAAGCGCGTGAAGCTGGCCCTGGATGCGCTGAAGAAGATCTACCCGGACGTGGATATCGCCGGCCACATCATCGGCGATCCAATTACCATTTCCTGGGAATCGGACCCGCACTTCCTCGGTGCCTTCAAAGGCGCGCTGCCGGGCCACTATCGCTACAACCAGCGCATGTACGCCCACTTCATGCAGGACGACATGCCCGCCGAGCAGCGCGGCATCTTCATCGCCGGTGACGACGTGTCCTGGACCCCGGCCTGGGTGGAAGGTGCGGTACAGACCTCGCTCAACGCGGTCTGGGGCATTATGAAGCACTTCGGCGGCAGCACTCCGTCCGAGAACCCCGGCCCCGGTGACTGCTTCGCTGAGCTCGGCCCCATCGCCCTGCCTGACTGAGTCGGGAGACGTCCATGCGCATCGCCCTCTATCAGTGCCCACCCTTGCCGCGCGATCCGGCGGCCAACCTCGATCGCCTGCATCTGCGGGCGGCTGAGGCCGCCCGGCGCGGCGCACAGCTGCTGGTTACGCCGGAGATGTACCTCAGCGGCTACAACATTGGCGCGGAAGCGGTCAGCGCCCTGGCCGACCCCTGCGACGGTGCCTGGGCCGGACGAATAGCCGGGATAGCCCGCGAGCACGGCATCGCCATCCTCTACGGCTACCCGGAACGTAGCGCCGAAGGCGCCATCTTCAACTCGGTGCAACTGATCGACGCCCAGGGCCAGCGTCTCGGCAACTACCGCAAGACCCACCTCTTCGGCGAGCTGGACAGGAGCATGTTCAGCGCCGGCGGCGACGACTATCCGCTGGTGGAACTGAACGGCTGGAAGCTGGGCATGCTGATCTGCTACGACGTGGAGTTCCCCGAGAACGTCCGCCGCCTGGCACTCGCCGGCGCCGATGCGGTACTGGTGCCGACCGCCAACATGGAGCCGTTTGACTTCGTCTGCGACGTGCTGGTCCGCACCCGCGCATTCGAAAGTCAGTGCTACCTGGCTTACGCCAACTATTGCGGTTCCGAGGGAGAAATCCGCTACTGCGGCCTCTCCAGCGTTTGCGCGCCGGACGGCAGCCAGGCAGCGATTTGTGGACGCGAAGAGACCCTGGCCTTCGCCGACCTCAGGCGGGACAAGCTGGAGGCCTCGCGGGAGAGTCTTACCTACCTCAGGGATCGGCGGGCGGAGTTGTATCGCCCGCTGAGCTGAACCCGAGACTTCTGTCGGGGCGAATTCATTCGCTTGGGGTAACGAAGCTACCCTGAGATCTCGAAGGGCAGACCTGCGGCCTGCTTGGCGAATGAATTCGCCCCCACAGGAAAAGCGGATCACGCCTGCGAAAGATCAAGTCAGCGCGGCATGCGGTCCGGTCAGGTAGTCCAGCAGGCGGAACAGCGTCGGCGCCAGTGCGCTGCAGTGAGGGATGCCGTCGCGAATGGCCGACGCGTCTTCCACGGAACCTGAAAGCTCAAGATCCGCCGCGCAGGCCTCCAGCATCGCTTCGATGCTTTCCGGCGTGCTTTCCAGATGGCATTGCAGGCCAATGGCCCGCTCTTCCCAGACAAAACCCTGATTGGCGCAGGCCGCCGAACCGTAGAGGGGAATCGCCCCGGACGGCAGGTCGAAGGTCTCACCGTGCCAGTGCATTGCCAACAACCGCTGGGGCAGCATGCGGCCCAGCGGGGTGCGATCCGCCTCGAGGTGCTTCTCCATCGGCCACCAGCCAATCTCTGCCTCGCCCTTGCGCACTACCGCGCCCAGGGCCTGGGCCAGCAACTGGCCACCGAGGCAGATGCCCAGTACGCGCTTGCCCGCGTCGAGTGCCTTGCGGATCAATTTCTTCTCGGCCTTCAGCCAGGGAAGCTCCGCTTCGTCATGCACGCTCATGGGCCCTCCCATGACAATGAGCAGGTCGAAGTCGTCGGGACTCGGCAGGAGGGCATCGGCGTAAAGGCTGTACATCCGAACCTGCGCGGCGCGCAGGTCGAGCCATTGCTGGATGCGGCCAGCGCCTTCGAAGGGGGCATGCTGCAGGATGGCAACGCGCATGTCAGGCGATCTCCAGGGGTTCGCTCTTGGCCAGGGCAAAGGCGCGGTTCAGGCGCTTGAGCATTTCATCGACATTGGCGCGGCTTACCGTCAGCGCCGGGGTGAAGCGCAGGCAGTCAGGCTGCGGCGCATTGATCAGCAATCCTTCGGCGAAGGCGTGTCGGGCCACGAGGGGTGCGGACTGGCGAATCAGCGGCAGGCCGATCATCAGGCCGTGGCCACGCAGGGGACCGTGCCCATGGCGACGGGATACCCGCGCCAATCCTTCGCGCAAGTGCTGGGCGACATCTCGGACCTGCTCGAGAAAGCCAGACTCCAGCACCGTATTCAGTACGGCAAGGCCGGCAGCGGTCATCAATGCGTTGCCATGGTAGGTGCCACCCTGCTCGCCTGGTTCGAAGCAACAGGCATTGCCACGCGCCAGCAAGGCAGCGAGGGGTACTCCGCCACCCAGCCCCTTGCCAAGGGTGATGATGTCGGCACGGATGCCGTAGAGCTCTTCCGCCAACAGGGTGCCGCAACGGCCGATGCCGGTCTGTACTTCGTCGAGGATCAGCAGCACGCCGCGTTCCCGACACAGGCGTTCGACGCCCTGGAAGTACTCCAGTGTGGCGGGGATGACGCCGGCTTCGCCCTGCACCGGCTCCAGCATCACTGCCACCGTCGTCTCGTCCACAGCGGCGGCCAGGGCATCGAGGTCGTTGTACGGAACCTTGGTGAAGCCCGGCACCTTCGGCTCGAACATCGATTCGAAGACCGGCTTACCGGAAGCGGACATGGTGGCCAGCGTGCGGCCGTGAAAGCTGTTGCTGGCGGTGACGATGCCGAAGGCCCCACCCCGATGCAGCTGACCCCACTTGCGAGCCAGCTTGATGGCCCCTTCGTTGGCCTCGGCGCCACTGTTGAGGAAGTACACCTGGTCGCTGCCGCTTGCCTGGCACAAGCGCGAGGCGAGTTCGAGCATTCCGCGGTTGTAGTAGGCCGGCCCGGGATTGATCAGGTTCTCCGCCTGACGTTTGAGCGCATTGACCACGACGCTGGGGCTGTGGCCCAGACTGTTCACCGCCCAGCCCTGAGTGAAGTCGAGGAAGGCATGGCCTTCGGAATCCCAGAGCCAGGAACCCTGGCCGCGCACGAACAGTTGGTCGGGACGTTCCACGGTTTTCATCAAGCGCAGACCGGCGAGAGCATCACGCATGCTCCGGGACCTCCTCATGTCGATACTCGACGCCCAGCAGGCGCAGGCCGTCCGGGCCCTGTTCGAGGATGCGGCGGAGTTCTCGACGACGCTCTATGTGCAGGCTGAAACCCTCCTCGCGGGGGAAGCGCTTGCGCATCTCGCGGGTCATCTCCACGTAGCGCGCCTGGCTTACGCTGATCTCGGCGAACAGCACGTCGTCACGGCGCAGGCTTATGCGGTAGTCGCTCATGCGCGCATCCCCTCCAGCGGCAAGCCCTGCAAACGGGCACTCCAGTCTTCCAAAAGGCCTGTGCTGAGACGGCGGGCAGCCGTTTCGCGCCAGCGCGTGGACAGCGCTTCGCACTGTTGCAGTTGCTGCAGGCCGGCGTGTTCCAGCGGGAAATGGAAGAAGCTCTGGATGGTGTGGGCAACGGTCAGGCCGGGGTAGCTGCGCTGGATCAGTTCCAGCGAGTCTTCCTGGCTGACGAAGCCGGGCCGCAGCACGCGGTAGAACCAGCCACAGCGGCCGGTTTCCTGCACCCGCTCCGGCAATTCGGGAATGTCCCAACGGCGGCTCAGGCGGTAACAGGGCGAACGCGGCTGACTGACCTGAATGAAGGCCTGCCCCCAGCGGAAGATATCGCCGATGCACACCTGGTCTTCGGTGAGGCCGCAGGTGGAAAGGTTCTCGCCGAAGCTTGGTGCTTTCCATTCGAGGTGACGAAAATGCTTGCGCCAGTACTGGTAGTGCTCGGCCGGATAATGGTGCAGCGCACGTTCGGGACCACCGTGGAAACGCGGGTCACCCTGCTCGTCGCTGCCCAGGCCCTGGGGCCAGAGCCAGAGACGGTGGTCGATCGATTGCTTGTCGATTGCACTGGACAAACCACCGCCTATATCTTCGGCTTTACCTATGAAAACGCCATTTACGACCCATGCGCACATTCGCCCTCTCCAGCACCAGATGCAGTCTCTACGTGGCATAGGCTATGGCCTTGAAGCATCACGGGCCATTTCGTTTTTCCAGCTTTATCGATAAGTAACGCTTATGGATTTTCGCCAGCTTCGCTACTTCGTCGCGCTTTACGAGGAAGGCCACGTCGGTCGCGCCGCCGAGCGTCTGAGCCTGTCGCAACCAGCGCTCTCCCAACAGATTCGCCAGTTGGAGCAGAACCTGGATGTCAGCCTGTTCCAGCGCAGCGGAAAACGCCTGCTGCCGACCTTGGCCGCGCACACCCTGTATGGCCACGCCCTGCCACTACTGGATGGGCTGGAACGCGCCCGTGAGGCGTTGCGCGGATTCCGTGGCCAGTCGCCGCGCAGCCTGGCTATCGGCGTACTTCAGACGGTCAATGCGGCGCTGGTCCCCATGCTGCTGGAGCGCCTGCGCGAGGCACAGCCACAGCTGGTGGTACAGATCTATGAACTGTCGGGACTGGATATCGAACGCCGCCTGCTGACCGGCAACCTGGATATCGGAATCGGCTTCCTGCCACCGCGCCAACCAGGGCTGCACAGCCAGTTGCTCTACGAGGATGAGTTGCAGTTGGTGATTCCCTCCGAGCACCCACTGAAGGAGTTCAAGAAGGTTTCCCTGGCCCAGGCGGCTGAGCTGCCGATGCTGCTGCTCGGCGAGGAGTTCCGCATCCGGCAGATCTGGCAGGAGCAACTCGCCCTGCTCGGCCGCCGCCCGCACGTGCAGGCGGAGCTGAACCACATGGCGGGCATCCTCGACAGCCTGCCGCACACCATGCTGGCGACGGTGCTGCCCGGCCGCGCGCGACAGATGCATGCGAACCAGGGTCTGTTGTGGAAGCCGCTTAGCGAGCCACGGGTGCCGTTGAAGGTGGGATTGGTGTTTCGCGATGCCCAGCGCCAGCAGGCGACCTTGGAGTTGCTGCGCTCGGTACTGGAAGGGGTGGTGGGGCCGAAGGACTATTGAGCTGGGGGAGTTTTGCAACGCAGAAAAAGAAAAACCTCGCCGAAGCGAGGTTTTGCAGACTGTGTCCCGACATCCCTGATCTGACCGCCATCCTGGCGGAATCCGGCGTATCCCTGTTTTGAAATGCGCTTCCTGCGCGACGTCCAATGGAGTGAAGATTAATCCCCTCTACCAGGGTCTGAAAGGAGCTATAGCCACCAGCATTTGTAAGCTAATGCTTACACGATTTCGGAATTATCCGAGGCCCTCTTATTGCAACCCAAGGTGCAACCAAGCAAGCGATCGGTTGGTCTTGGTTTGCCCCCGGTGCTCTTGTTAGACTCGTTTTGTCCTACAAGAACTACAGACCCCGACAAGGTGGTCCCAGGGTCATGACCATGCGCCCAATTCTTACTGCCCTTTCCTGCCTGGCGGCCCTGGTCGCCAGCCATGCATTCGCCGGTGGCCAGGATCGCCTGGCCGATCCGAAGGCCGCGGTCGAGCAGGCCTTCTGGCAACAGCTCTACGCCGACGGAGGCGTCACGCTCTATTGCGGCAAGACCTTCAGCGCTCCCGGCGGCCTGCTCAGTGCCAGCCCGGTGTACAGCGCCAAGCAGATCAAGAGTGCACTGCGCTGCGTCACCGACAGCCAGTGCCAAGCTGCCAATGCGCAATACCCCTACATGCTCTCCGACCTGCACAACCTCTACCCGGACCAGTCGCGCATCGAACTGGCCCGCCGCAATGCCCTGTTCGGCGATGTCGGCGACGGTGGACAGCGCACGCTGGCCGACTGTGACTTCAAATCCGCCTACCAACTCGTCGAACCTCGCGACGCCGCCAAGGGCAACGTAGCCCGCGCGATCTTCTACATGCACAGCGAATATGGCCTGCCCATCGTCGGCCAGTTGCAGATGTTCCAGCAGTGGAACCGCCTCGACCCGGTGGACGACGAAGAACGCGCCCGCAATAGCCGCATCGAGGCGATCCAGGGCAACCGCAACCGCTTCATCGATGACCCGTCATTGGCGGATTCGCTACAGCCGTAGGAAAGCTTGTGGGGACAGCTGCGCTGTCCTTGGCGAATGAATTAGCCCCTACCGAAAAGCATCTCCCGGAAAATACGAAGCCCCGCAATTGCGGGGCTTCGTGTTTGCCGACTAGCGCTTAGAACTGCGCGGCGTCGAGCAGGTAGAGCGACTCGCTGCCGGCCTTCACCGAGGCGGTCAGGGAGTGGATGCGCGGCAGCAGGCGAGCGAAGTAGAAGCGCGCGGTGCCGAGCTTGCTGGCGTAGAACTCGTCCTGACCTTCCTTGCCCAGCGCAGCGCGAGCCATCAGGGCCCACATGTAGGCGTAGGCGGTGTAGCCGAACACATGAAGGTACTCGACCGAGGCAGCGCCGATTTCGTTCGGGTTGTTCTTCGCACGGTCCAGGACCCAGGCGGTCAGCTCGTCGAGGTTGGCGACGGCAGCTTTCAGCGGTTCGGTGAACTCGGCCAGCTCGGCGGAGGCGCCATTGGCGAACGCCTTGATCTCGTCGGCGAAGTGCTTGTAGAACGCGCCACCGCTGCCGACGATCTTGCGGCCCATCAGGTCGAGTGCCTGGATGCCGTTGGTGCCTTCGTAGATCTGGGTGATGCGCACATCACGCACCAGCTGCTCCTGGCCCCACTCGCGGATGAAGCCGTGACCGCCGAATACCTGCTGGCCGTGGATAGTGGTTTCCAGACCGAGGTCGGTGAGGAAAGCCTTGGCGACGGGGGTCAGCAGGGCGACCATTTCTTCGGCGCGCTTGCGCACGGCGGTGTCTTCGCTGAACTTGGCGGTGTCCAGCTGCATGGCCACGTAGCTGGAGAAGGCACGGCCGCCTTCGTTGGCTGCCTTCATGGTCAGCAGCATGCGACGCACGTCCGGATGGACGATGATCGGGTCAGCAGCCTTGTCCTTGGCGACCGGGCCGGTCGGCGCGCGGCTCTGGATACGCTCACGGGCGTATTCCACGGCGCTCTGGTAGGAACGCTCGCCAGAAGCCAGGCCCTGGATACCAACGCCCAGGCGCTCGTAATTCATCATGGTGAACATGGCGGCCAGGCCCTTGTTCGGGGCGTCGACGATGTAGCCGGTGGCGCCGTCGAAGTTCATCACGCAGGTGGCAGAGGCCTTGATGCCCATCTTGTGTTCGATGGAACCGCAAGAGACGGCGTTCTGTTCGCCCAGAGAACCGTCCGCGTTGACCATGACCTTGGGCACCAGGAACAGGGAAATGCCTTTCGGGCCGGCCGGGGCATCCGGCAGCTTGGCCAGTACCAGGTGGATGATGTTCTCGGTCAGATCGTGCTCACCGCCGGTGATGAAGATCTTGGTGCCGGAGATCTTGTAGCTGCCGTCAGCCTGGGGTTCGGCCTTCGTGCGGATGATGCCGAGGTCGGTACCGGCATGCGGCTCGGTCAGGCACATGGAGCCAGCCCAGACACCCGCGTACATGTTCGGCAGGTACTTTTCCTTCAGCTCTTCACTGGCGTGCGCGTTGATCGACAGGCAGGCGCCTGCGGTCAGCATCGGGTACAGGCCGAAGGACAGGTTGGCCGCATTGACCATCTCTTCGACTTGGGCGGAAATCACCTTGGGCATGCCCATGCCGCCAAAGATGGGGTCACCGCCCACACCAACCCAGCCGCCTTCGGCGTAGGTCTTGTAGGCCGCGGGGAAGCCCGCCGGAGTGCTCACGGAACCGTCTTTCCACTGGCAGCCTTCTTCGTCGCCGCTGCGGTTCAGCGGGGCGATCACGCCACCGGTGACCTTGCCGGCTTCTTCCAGGATGGCGGAGGCGGTATCGGCGTCGACCACTTCGGCCAGGGCAGGCAGCTCAGCCCAGAGCTTGGCTACCTCGAAAACTTCATTGAGGACGAAGCGCATATCGCGCAGGGGCGCTTTGTAGTCAGCCATGTGCAAACCTCGCAATCACTCACAGGTGGCCAGGGTCGGCCGGTTCACGGAAGAGGTCCGCAGTGTACATGAACAACTTTTAAGAGACATAGAGTCCTAATGTGACCATATATTCACACAAGGTCACACCCTTTCCCCGCATGAAAAAGGCCCGCACCAGGCGGGCCTCCGACCGTCCATCGGTGCGTTACAGACTGAAATGCTCTGCCGGCAATTGCATCAGGCAATCGCTGCCGGCTTCCACGGCCGCGCGGTGGGACTCGGTACGCGGTAGCAGGCGCTTGAAGTAGAAATCGCAGGTCGCCAGCTTGGTCTGATAGTAGGCGCTGTCGCCGCTGCCCGCCTCCAGCTTGGCATCCGCCACAACGGCCATGCGCAGCCAGAACCAGGCCAGGGTGATGTAGCCGGAGTACATCAGGTAATCCAGCGCGGCTGCACCCACCTCGTCCGGATTCTTCATGGCGGCCAGGCCGACCTTCTGGGTCAGCTCGCCCCACTGCTGGTTGAGACGTGCCAGTTCAGCCGCGTGGCCCTTGAAACGCGGATGCTCGGCCTGAGCCTGGCAGAATTTGTGGATGATCTTGGTGAAACCGCGCAGCAGCTTGCCCTGACTCCCCAACACCTTGCGGCCCAGCAGGTCGAGCGCCTGGATGCCGTTGGTGCCTTCGTAGATGGGGGCGATGCGGCAATCGCGCACCAGTTGCTCCATGCCCCACTCGCGGATATAGCCGTGGCCACCGAACACTTGCATGCCGAGGTTGGTGGCTTCGAGGCCGGTATCGGTCATGAAGGCCTTGCAGATCGGCGTGAGGAAGGCGAGCAGGTTCTCGGCCTCTTCGCGCTGCTCGGCGCTATCGCTGCGATGGGCGATGTCCAGTTGCTGGGCAGTGAAGTAGGCCAGAGCCCGGTTGCCTTCGTTGAATGCCTTCATGGTCAGCAGCATACGGCGCACGTCGGGATGCACGATGATCGGGTCGGCGACCTTGTCCGGCGCCTTGGGCCCGGTAAGGGCACGCATCTGCAGACGGTCGTTGGCATAACGCACGGCCCCCTGGTAGCTGGCTTCGCCGAGGCAAAGACCCTGCATGCCGGTGCCCAGACGCGCATGGTTCATCATGGTGAACATACAGTTCAGGCCCTTGTTGGCCTCACCGATGAGGAAGCCTTTGGCGCCGTCGAAGTTCATCACGCAGGTTGCCGAAGCCTTGATGCCCATTTTGTGTTCGATGGACCCGCAGGAGACGGCATTGCGCTCGCCAACGCTCGCACCCGCGGGGAGGAACTTGGGCACGATGAACAGGGAGATTCCCTTGGTGCCAGCGGGTGCGTCGGGCAGCTTGGCCAGCACCAGGTGGACGATGTTCTCGCTCATATCGTGCTCGCCGGCGGAGATGAAAATCTTGGTGCCGGAAATCGCGTAGCTGCCATCAGCCTGTGGAACGGCTCGGGTCTTGATGATGCCGAGGTCGGTGCCGCAATGGGGCTCGGTCAGGCACATGGTGCCGGTCCAGCGACCTTCGGTGAGGCGGGTCAGGTAGGTCTGCTTCTGTTCTTCGCTGCCGTGGGCATGGATGGCCGACATGGCGCCGTGGGTCAGGCCTGGGTACATGGCCCAGGACTGGTTGGCCGAGGCGACCATTTCGCTGATGATCAGTCCGAGGGAATGGGGCAGGCCCTGGCCGCCATAGGCCGGATCCGCCGCCAGGCCATTCCAGCCACCTTCGACGTACTGGGCGAAGGCTTCCTTGAAACCCTTGGGCGTGGTCACCACGCCGTCCTGCCACTGGCACTCTTCTTCATCGCCCGAGCGGTTGATGGGCGAGAGCACTTGCTCGCAGAACTTGGCACCTTCTTCGAGAATGGCGGCGACCATGTCCGGGGTGGCATCGCTGGCGCCCAGGGCCGCATAGCTGGCCGGGTAGTCGAAGACTTCGTCGATGAGGAAGTGGATGTCGCGAAGTGGGGCCTTGTACTCGGGCATGGCGGAAACTCCTTGGAGGTCGATTCAACGACCCTACTCGCGCCCCAGCACTGTAACAACGACGCTGACCCTGCTGAATGCAGCGTCATAACCGCCCGCGTCAGACGGCGGCGCGCTTCACTCGCACGGCACCCCGGCGATTCTCGCCATGCCGGAAGACCCGGTTACGTCCGGCGCTCTTGGCGCTGTAGAGCGCCTGGTCAGCGGCCTTGATCACTTCTTCCGGGCTACGTTGCTCGGCATCCCGCTCGGCCACGCCGATGCTGATGGTCACCGACACCGTCTGCCCACGGGCGGCACCACGCTTGGAGCGGCCGGTTTCGTCGCTCTTCGGACGACTGCCCTGGTCACGAAGATGCATCTGGTACTGCTCGATGGCCTGGCGCACCGCCTCCAGGTGCGGCATGCACTCGTCCACCGACTTGCCGGGGAAGAGGATGGTGAACTCCTCGCCACCGTAGCGATAGGCCTTACCGCCGCCACCGACCTTGCGCAGGCGGCTGGCCACCAGGCGCAAAACCTGGTCGCCCACGTCGTGGCCGTAGGTGTCGTTGAATTTCTTGAAGTGGTCGACGTCGGTCATGGCCAGCACGTAGTTGCGGCCGAGACGCCGCAGCCGCTCGTTCAGCGCGCGACGACCGGGCAGGCCGGTGAGCTCGTCACGGAATGCCATCTGGTAAGCCTCATGGGCCACCGACGCTGTGAGTGCGAGCATCACTACGCTGCTCATCACGTGCAGCGCATGGGGCAGCATGAAAGTCTTGGGCAGCATCCACAGCAAGCCGCACAGGCCGAGCAGTTGGGCGGCGTGCTGCGGGCGAGGCTGACGCACATAGATGACCACCAGCGCCACCAGGGCGATGGCGAACGCCAGGTAGACGACCTGTACCAGGGTCATCCAGTGGCCATGCAGCATGGGCCAGTAAATCTTGCCGATCACGCCTAGCATCGCATCCGGGTAGCTGCTGCCCAGCGCCACCAAGACGCCGAGCACAGCTATCAAAACTGCGCCTCGGGCAACGAAATCCTGCAGCAGGTGGGTGCGCTCCTCCCAGCAGCCATAGAGGCCGTAGAGCATGGGCAGCAGCAGGCTGGCCAGATGAAAAACCAGCCCGGCGTCCTCCCGCACCACCCGCTCGACCTGGTAGTAATCGACCTGGGTATCCAGTTGGTAGTAGGCCAGGTAGACGACCAGCAGCAGCGCCACCTGGCGCACTCGTCCGTAGGCCGCGCAGAAGGCACCCCCCAGCAGCAGGAGAAGGGTGGGAAGCACGTTGAAAAGGGAGGTGAAGAACTCGCTCATCCCCGACAGCGAACCCACTATTCCGCCCCCCACCATCAACATCAAGGGAGGCAGTAAATGGCTGACGCGATAGGACGCACGACTCCGCACGAGGTCTGATCCTGGGGTTCGAAAACGGGGAAAAATCGAGGTGGCGATATGATTGCACAGGCACAGACCACAAGCACGAGGCGCCGGTGCGAACTTCCGCACAACCCGGCATCGCGATCGCGCGTCACAAACGAAAAAGCCCGCCAGGTGGCGGGCCTTTCGTGTGGCGCAGAACCTTAGTAGCCCAGGTCGAAATCTTCTTCGGCCAGTTCCATCAGGTTGTTGGCACCGGACAGCATGGTTTCAGCATGGGTGCGGGTACGCGGCAGGATGCGCTTGAAGTAGAAACGCGCGGTCTGCAGCTTGGCCTTGTAGAAGGCGGCATCGCCCTCGCCGGCAGCCAGTTTCTCGGCAGACAGGCGAGCCATGTCGGCCCAGAAGTAGGCCAGGCAGGCGTAACCGGAGTACATCAGGTAATCCACCGAAGCGGCACCCACTTCCTCGCGATCCTTCATGGCGGCCATGCCGACCTTCATGGTCAGGTCGCCCCACTCCTTGTTCAGCTTGGCCAGCGGCTCGACGAATTCCTTGATGGCTTCGTTGGCCTCGTTGGCCTGGCAGAACTTGTGCACGATCTTGGTGAAGCCCTTGAGCGCTTCGCCCTGGGTCATCAGGATCTTGCGGCCCAGCAGGTCGAGGGCCTGAACGCCGGTGGTGCCTTCGTACATCATGGAGATGCGGCAGTCACGCAGGTTCTGCTCCATGCCCCACTCGCTGATGAAGCCGTGGCCACCGTAGATCTGCATGCCGTGGGATGCGGACTCGAAGCCCACTTCGGTCATGAAGGCCTTGGCGATGGGAGTCAGGAAGGCCAGCAGGGAGTCAGCAGCTTTCTTCTGCTCTTCGTCCTGGCTGTACTTGACGATGTCCACTTGCTTGGCGGTGAAGTAGACCATGGCGCGGTTGCCTTCAGCGAAGGCCTTCATGGTCAGCAGCATACGACGCACGTCCGGGTGGACGATGATCGGGTCGGCGGCCTTTTCCGGAGCTTTCGGGCCAGTCAGGGAGCGCATCTGCAAACGATCACGAGCGTACTTGATGCCACCCTGGAAACCGACCTCGGCGTGGGCCAGGCCTTGCAGCGCGGTACCCAGGCGAGCGGTGTTCATGAAGGTGAACATGCAGTTCAGGCCTTTGTTAGCCGGGCCGATCAGGTAGCCGGTAGCGCCGTCGAAGTTCATCACGCAGGTGGCGTTACCGTGGATACCCATCTTGTGTTCGATGGAACCGCAGGAAACGGCGTTGCGCTCGCCCACGCCGCCTTCGGCGTTCGGCAGGAACTTCGGAACGATGAACAGGGAGATACCCTTGGTGCCGGCCGGCGCATCGGGCAGGCGAGCCAGGACGATATGGACGATGTTGTCGGCCATGTCGTGTTCACCGGCGGAGATGAAGATCTTGGTGCCGGAGACTTTGTAGGAACCATCGGCCTGGGGCTCGGCCTTGGTGCGCAGCATGCCCAGGTCGGTACCGCAGTGCGGCTCGGTCAGGCACATGGTGCCGGTCCACTCGCCGGATACCAGCTTGGTCAGGTAGGTGTGCTTCTGGTCATCGGTGCCGTGGGCGGACAGGGTGTTCATCGCGCCATGGGAAAGACCGGGGTACATGCCCCAGGACCAGTTGGCGGAGCCGACCATCTCGCTGATGGCCAGGCCGAGGGACTCCGGCAGGCCCTGGCCGCCGTGGTCAATGTCATGAGCCAGGCTCGGCCAGCCGCCTTCTACGAACTGCTTGTAGGCTTCCTTGAAGCCGGTCGGAGTCTTAACGCCGGACTCGCTCCAGGTGCAGCCTTCGGTGTCACCCACACGGTTCAGCGGAGCGATCACCTGCTCACAGAACTTGGCACCCTCTTCGAGGATGGCGTCGACCATGTCCGGGGTAGCGTCCTGGCAGCCAGGCAGGCTCTGATAGTGCGCTTCGTAGCCGAGCAGCTCGTCACGAACGAAGCGGATATCACGCAAGGGGGCCTTGTAATCAGGCATAGCGGTAAACCTCTGCGGTGGGTTCCTAGTTCAGCTGACCGGAGCGCCGGTCGCTTGCGGCATCTGGTGGTGATTGCCGGAGCAATCAAACAGGCGTTTGAAACATACGTTTACGCCAACCCCCTGTCAAGCGCTCTGCCCGACCAGCCGGTCACGTCCCTGACAGGCAAAAGAGGACCCTGCCTGGAGACAGTAAAGATCAAGAAACAGCGCAGCAGCGCCAAGGGAAGTAACTGGAAGGAAGAATGCGAAAGGGCCGCTTGAAGCGGCCCTTGAAGGATCAGGCGAAGGTATCGATGAGACTACCGATCATCTGGTCGGTGGCCTTGGCAACCATGCTGCCGGCCTCGGCCTGGACCTTGCCGGCCTCCAGGGCGAGCAGGATGCTGGTGAGGTCGGCGGGCTGTTGAGCACCTTCGCCGCTGACTGTGTTGCTGGCTATTTCACCGGCTGCCTGCTGGATCATGCGCTGGCCGGACTGGATGGCGCCTAGTCCTGCGCTGAAGCCGCTTCCCTGGATTTCCATGTCGGATACCAAGCTCGATGGACGATGCCGGCAATTGAAGCAGCCGGTATCGCCTTTCGCAATCAGCGCCGGAAGAATTCGCCCAGCGGCGCCAGGTCGAGATGGCGTGCCACAGCAGCCGGAGTCGCCTGATCCAGGCGCGGCACACGCCCAAGGCAGGGCGCAGGAAGGCGCTCGGCCAGGGTCGCAAGGTTCTCCTCCAAACGTGAGGTCTGCGGGTCGACCACATTGGCCACCCAACCGGCCAGGGTCAGGCCGTCACGCGCAATGGCCTCAGCGGTGAGCACCGCGTGATTGATGCAACCGAGGCGTACACCCACCACCAGGATCACTGGCAGGCCGAGGGCGGCAGGCAGGTCAGACAGATTGGCCTGCCCCGCCAGGGGCACGCGCCAGCCGCCGGCGCCTTCAACCAGGCTGAAGTCCGCCCCTTTGGCCAACACCCGTCGCACAGGAGCGGCTAGCGCGTCCACATCCAGCCGTACCCCCGCTTCCCTGGCGGCAAGGTGTGGCGCAATGGCCGGAGCGAAAGCCAGTGGATTGACCTCGTCGTAAGACAGGGGCAGCGAGCACTCACCCAGTAGAGCAAGGGCGTCACTGTTACGCAGGCCATCGACGGTTTCATCGCAGCCGGACGCCACCGGTTTCGCCGCAGCGGTGGAGAGTCCCTGTGACCGGGCGCGATGGAGCAGGCCCGCGGCAATGGTGGTCTTGCCGATCTCGGTATCGGTACCGGTGACGAAGTAGGCCACTGCCATGTCAGTTTTCCTTTTTCAGTACGCCATAGACCACCTGATAGGTGGCCGGCAGGCCCTGGGGCTGACGGAAACGCTCGTAGGCTTCCACCAACGCGTGGATGCGCGCCCGCCCGGTGAGCCCGCCAGGACGGCCCGGATTGAGGTTATGGGCACCGAGGGCCTTGAGTTCGTGGGTCAGGGTACGCAGACCGGCGTAGTGCAGTACCTGCGGCTCGCTGCTCAGGTCCAGGGGGAGCAGGGCACTGGCGGCGCAGAGGTCCTGGTAATCCTCCAGGCGGCGAAAACGGTTGACGTGGACAAAGCCGTCCACTGCCTGCCAGCTGTCACGCAACTCCTGCAGGGTGCCCACGCACAGGCTGCTGAAGGCGAATACGCCTCCCGGCTGCAACACACGGCGAGCCTCGGCGAGCACGGCGGCGAAGTCGGCGCACCATTGCACGGCCAAACTGGAGAAAATCAGCTGCTGGGTGCCACCGGCCAGCGGCAGATGCTCGGCATCACCGGCGATGAATCGCTTGGCGCCGCCCTGCGGGCGAGCGTGTCGCAACATGCCCTCGGCGATGTCCAGCGCCAGGCCGTCGCTATGCGGGAAACGCTCGGCCAGCGCGCGGGAAAAGAAGCCGGTACCGCAACCCATGTCCACCCAGTTGTCCGGCGTGAAGCCTTCCGGCAGCCGGCGCAGCAGTTCGTTGCCAACCGCCCGCTGCAAGGCAGCGACGCTGTCATAGCTATCCGCCGCGCGGGAAAAGGAAGCCGCTACCTGGCGCTTGTCGGGCAGATGGCCATCGGCAGGGGCGTTTCGGGCGTCAGACATCATCGCCCTCACGCATGAAGCCGAGGATCGCCGCGGCCACCTCCTCCGGTCGCTCCAGCGGCAGACCGTGACTGGCGTCGGCGAATACCTGCACTTCCACATCCGGTAGCCACTCCAGCAGCGCGTCGGCAGCAGTGGCCGGCACCAGCGCATCTCGCCCGGCGAACAGGTGAAGTTGTGGACCGCCATAACCCTGGATAGCCGCGCGGATATCCAGTACATCCAACAGACGCAGGCCCGCGTCCAGCACCTTGGGTTCAGTGGGTAGCTGGGTGACCTGCAGCTGCCGCGCCAGCGTTCGGGCGTCTCGCGCGCCCTGGGCCACCAGAATGGTGAAGCGTTTGAGGGTCTGCGCGGGGTCGAGACGGCAAGCCTCGTGGAAGGTCGCGAAGACTTCCTGAGACATGGCGCTGGGCCAATCGTCGCGGTCACGGAAACTCATGTTGCTGCACAGGCCGATCAGGCCACGGCAAGCAGCACCCCGGCGCGCGGCCAGTTGTGCGGCGAGCATGCCGCCAAGCGACCAGCCGGCCAGCCAGCTGTCCGCTGCCAGGCGCGCATCCAGCTCATCGAGCCAGGCGCCGGCCTGCTCCAGCGCTGGCAGCGGTTCGATTTCAACCACCAGATGCGGCGCGCACTCCAGCAGAGCTTCGCGCAAAGGTTCGAGGGCGGCGGGGCCAATAGCCCAGCCCGGCAACAGAATCAGGCGCTCACGCATCGGGGGCATCCTCCTTCGCCAGTTTCTCCCAGCATTCGGCCAGGGCACTCAGCAAGGATTCAAGCTGAGCTTCACTGTGGGCGGCGGAGAAAGTGACGCGCAGCCGCGCGCTGCCAGCCGGTACTGTGGGCGGACGGATGGCTCCGACCAGGATGCCGCGCTCGCGCAGCATGGCGGAGAGCTTCAATGCACGTGCGCTGTCACCGACCAGGATCGGCTGGATCGGCGTCGGGCTGTCCATCAGGGTCAAGCCGATCTCGGCTGCGCCTTTACGGAAGCGCTGGATCAGTGCGTTCAAGTGCTCGCGGCGCCAGCTTTCACGCTGCAGCAGCTCCAGGCTCTTCAAGGTGGCGCAGGCCACCGCCGGGGGCTGGCTGGTGGTGTAGATATAGGGACGGGCGAACTGGATCAGTGTTTCGATCAGTTCCTCGCTGCCGGCGACGAAGGCACCAGCGGTACCGAAAGCCTTGCCCAGGGTACCGACCAGCACCGGTACATCCTCGAGGCCCAAGCCAAAATGTTCGACGATACCGCCACCGTTAGCCCCCAGCGGCCCAAAGCCATGGGCATCGTCCACCATCACCCAGGCGCCACGAGCTTTCGCGGCCGAGCAGATAGCGGGCAGATCAGCGAGATCGCCGTCCATGCTGAACACGCCATCAGTCACTACCAGGGTGTTGCCCTCGGCCTTTTCAAGACGACTGGACAGACTGTCCGCATCGTTGTGCAGGTAGCGCGAGAAGCGCGCCCCGGAGAGGAGTCCGGCGTCCAGTAGGGAAGCGTGATTGAGGCGGTCCTCCAGCACGGTATCGCCCTTGCCCAACAGCGCGGTCACCGCGCCCAGGTTGGCCATGTAGCCCGTGGAGAACAGCAGTGCGCGGGGCCTGCCGGTGAACTCGGCCAGGGCCAGTTCAAGATCGTGATGCGGTCCGCTGTGGCCGATCACCAGATGCGAAGCACCACCACCGGCCCCCCAGCGATCCACGCCGGACTGCAGGGCAGCCTTCACCTCGGGATGGGCAGCCAGGCCAAGGTAGTCGTTGGAACAGAAGGCCAGCATGGGGCGGCCGTCCACCACGACATCCGGCCCCTGAGGGCTTTCCAGCAAGGGGCGCTGGCGATAGAGGTTGTCCGCATGGCGGGCGGCTAGGCGCGAGGCGAGATCAAAAGGCATGGGCGGTTCGGTTTTTCGTAGGCGCCAGCGTGCTGGCGAACCTGCAGGAGCCGCCCTTCGCGAGCAAGCTCGCTCCTACAGGGTTCGATAACGCGGAATCAGGCAGAAGCAGCGTTGTAGAACATCTGCGAATCGCGCTGTTCGACCAGGGCCTGCTCGATGGCGGCCTGATGCACCTCGTCGGCGTGTTCCTCGCGCTCTTCCGGCTTGATGCCAAGGCGCGCGAACAGCTGCATGTCCTTGTCCGCTTGGGGGTTCTTGGTGGTCAGCAACTTCTCGCCGTAGAAGATCGAGTTGGCGCCAGCCATGAAGGCCAGGGCCTGCATCTGCTCGTTCATCTGTTCGCGACCGGCGGACAGGCGTACGTGGGACTTCGGCATCATGATCCGGGCGACCGCCAGGGTGCGGATGAAGTCGAACGGATCGACGTCCTTTTCTTCCGCCAGCGGGGTGCCCTTCACTTTCACCAGCATGTTGATGGGCACCGACTCCGGGTGCTCGGGCAGGTTGGCCAGCTGGATCAGCAGGCCGGCGCGGTCGTCTACCGACTCGCCCATGCCGAGGATGCCACCGGAGCAGATCTTCATCCCCGCCTCACGCACATAGGCCAGGGTCTGCAGGCGCTCACTGTAGGTGCGGGTGGTGATGATGTTGCCGTAGAACTCCGGCGAGGTATCCAGGTTGTGGTTGTAATAGTCGAGGCCGGCCTCGGCCAGCGCCTGGGTCTGTTCCTGGTTCAGTCGCCCCAGGGTCATGCAGGTTTCCAGGCCGAGCTTCTTCACGCCTTTGACCATTTCCAGGACATAGGGCATGTCTTTCGCCGACGGATGTTTCCAGGCGGCGCCCATGCAGAAACGGGTGGAGCCGATGGCCTTGGCCTCGGCAGCGGCCTCGAGGACCTTCTGCACTTCCATCAGCTTTTCCTTGTCCAGGCCAGTGTTGTAGTGGCCGGACTGAGGGCAATACTTGCAGTCTTCCGGGCAGGCGCCGGTCTTGATCGACAGCAGGGTGGAAACCTGTACCCGATTCGGGTCGAAGTTCGCGCGGTGAACGGTCTGCGCTTGGAACAGCAGGTCGTTGAACGGCTGCTCGAAGAGCGCCTTCACCTCGGCGAGGGACCAGTCGTGGCGGGTAGCGATGGATGCGGTTGCACTCATGGAGGTTTCCTTCGACGCTTGCAGGGGCGCCTCTTGTCAGGGATACCCGGAGTCGGACTCCGGGAATTCAGGCTTAGGGCATCATAAGTTGAGCTGTGACGCTGTCAACCAGTCTTGCGGCACAGGTCAACATCTGATCGTTTTTTAATCACATATTCCACTGAACCAGATTTCCCGGTCAGGCTCAAATTCCAGGCAGCCAGCCGCTGAAGGAGCAACACACTGCAATGCGTACGGAAGGATTTTTCGAGTGGCTCGGCCGGATCATCGGCACCGCCATCCGCTTCATAGTCGACCTGCTCTCTGGCGTGCTTGGCGGTATTGGTCAGGCCATAGACGATTTTCTCAACGGCCTGGCACGGGCCATCGGCATGGACGTGTCCTTTTTCAGCCTGATCCTGCTGCTCGTCGGGCTACTGCTGCTCTACAGTGGTGTCCGCGCCTTCATCCGCAAGTCCATCATCGGCGGCCTGGTCCTGACCTTTCTCGGTCTGTTGGTGATGAGCTGGCTGATCGCCTGAATCCTGTCCCAGGGAGGGGACCATGCTTTCCTTGCTCGCCCGGTTACGGCCGGCCTGGCTTCGCCACACACCCACCTGCCAGCTTTGTCGCGCGCCGGGCAGCGACCTGGCTATCTGCGCAGGCTGCGAGGCCGAACTGCCCTGGCTCAACGGACACTGCATCGTCTGCGCCCTGCCCTTGCCCACCCAGGGCCTGCCCTGCGGTGAGTGCCTGAAACGGCCACCGCCCTTCACGCGGGTCGAGGCGCCTTGGCGCTACGGCTTCCCGGTGGACAGCCTGATCACCGGTTTCAAGCACCAGGGCCGCTGGCCCCTGGGCCGCTTGCTGGGGGAATTGCTCGTCCGCCACCTGGAGCACGCTTTCCATGAAGGGCTGCCCCGTCCCGACGCCCTGCTACCGGTTCCCCTGAGCGCACCACGCCTGCGCCAGCGTGGCTTCAACCAGGCACAGATGTTGGCGCGCTGGCTGGGCAACGAACTGTGCCTTCCCGTGCAGGACGACTGGCTGCATCGCATCGAGGACGGCCCGCCCCAGCAGGGCCTGGATGCTGCCGCCCGGCGCCGCAACCTGCGCCGTGCCTTCGCGTTGCCCTCGCGGGTGGAGGTGAAAGGCCTGCACCTGGCCCTGGTGGACGACGTACTGACTACTGGCACCACCGCACATGTCCTCGCTCGCCTGTTGACGCGCGCTGGCGCGACTCGGGTGGACGTCTATTGCCTGGCACGCACGCCCCGGCCGGGAGCCCCCTGAAGGCTTGACGCAGCGAACAGGCGGGAGCAGCCTGCGCGCCAGATCCCCCGACGAAACCGTCCGTTCATGAGCCTGACCAGCGCCCTCACCCAGCAACTCACTCGTCGCCCGCAGCGCCTGGCGCTGCTGGAGCAGATCGCCGTACAAGGCTCCATCACCCGCGCCGCCAAAGCCGCAGGCCTGAGCTACAAGGCGGCCTGGGATGCCATCGACGAACTGAACAACCTCGCCGAAAAGCCTCTGGTGGAACGCTCCGTGGGTGGCAAGGGCGGTGGCGGTGCGCGACTGTCCGCCGAGGGTGAACGCCTGCTGGCCCTCTACAAGCGCCTGGAAAGCCTGCAGGCGCGCCTGCTGGAAAGTGCCGAAAGCGAACAAGACCTGGAGCTGCTGGGTCGTCTGATGCTGCGCACCAGCGCACGCAACCAACTGAGCGGCCGAGTGCTCGGCATCGAATCCAGGGGGCGCAACGATCTCGTGAGCATCGAACTGGCCGGCGGTCCCTGCCTCTTGGCGCAGATCACCCACGACAGCACCGAAAAGCTGGAACTGGCGCCAGGCCGCAGCGTGGTGGCGCTGATCAAGGCGGGATGGCTGCGACTGCAGGCCATATCAGAACCGGCAGATGACGCGCTGAACCAGTTACAGGGCCGGATCGAGGAAATCCTCGACGCGGCCGACAGCCCCAGCGAAGTGCGCATCGCCCTGGCCAGCGGCCAAACGCTCTGTGCCCTGGTCGAGCCCGAGCGTCTGGCGCAACTCGGCCTCAAGGCCGGCGACAGCGTTCGCGCGCAGTTCGCGCCCGCTCAGGTGCTGCTCGGCACCGCGCTCTGAGGCCCGTCAACCGTACGCAGCGCGACCATTGGGGATAGACTGGGCGCCTGACTGCCGGAGCTGCCCATGTCCCACCCCTTCGATGACCTCACACCCGACTTGGTATTGGACGCTGTGGAAAGCCTCGGCTTCCTCAGCGATATGCGCATCCTCGCGCTGAACAGCTACGAGAACCGCGTTTACCAGGTGGGCATCGAGGACGCCGAGCCACTGATTGCCAAGTTCTATCGACCGCAACGCTGGAGCGACGAAGCGATTCTCGAAGAGCACAGGTTCAGCGCCGAACTGGCCGAATGCGAAGTGCCGGTAGTAGTGCCGCTGCAACGCGACGGAAAGAGCCTGTTCGAGCACGCCGGTTTCCGCTTCGCCCTGTTCCCTCGTCGCGGCGGCCGCGCACCGGAGCCGGGTAACCTCGACCAGCTCTACCGCCTCGGCCAGTTGCTCGGTCGCCTGCACGCCGTCGGCAGCACCCGCCCCTTCGAGCACCGCGAAACCCTGGCGGTGGAAAACTTCGGCCACCAGTCCCTGGCGACCCTGCTGGAAGGCGGTTTCATTCCCCGCAGCCTGCTGCCAGCCTACGAGTCGGTCGCCCGTGATCTGCTTAAGCGCCTCGACAAGTTGTTCGCCGAAGTGCGCTACCAACCGATTCGCATGCACGGTGATTGCCACCCCGGCAACCTGCTGTGCCGTGACGAGGTCTTTCATGTGGTGGACCTCGACGATTGCCGCATGGGGCCGGCGGTGCAGGATCTCTGGATGATGCTGGCGGGGGATCGCCAGGAACGCCTCGGCCAGCTCTCCGAGTTGATGGACGGCTACCAGGAGTTCCACGACTTCGACCGCCGCGAACTGCCGCTGATCGAAGGCCTGCGCGCCCTGCGCCTGATGCACCACAGCGCCTGGATCGCCCGCCGCTGGGACGACCCGGCCTTCCCCATGCACTTCTCCTGGTTCGGCAGCGAACGCTACTGGGGCGACCAGATCCTCACCCTGCGCGAGCAAATTTCGGCGTTGGACGAAGAACCGCTGAAGCTGTTCTGAACCTGCCACCTCCTTGTAGGGGCAAATTCATTCGCCGCTACAAGGAGCAGCGCTCGCCAGCTGCCGTAAAGAACGCCTTACGTGTTTCGCTTGCACGGCCTTGCGGAAAAACCTGAGCACACAGACAAGCCACGACGTCGCCCACTAGAATGTCGCACCACTCGTTAGCTGCCTAAGCAAGGACATTCCATGGCAACCGCCGACCCGCGTCGCGGGTACATCCTGGGGCTCACCGCCTACGTCATCTGGGGCCTCTTTCCGCTCTACTTCAAAGCTATCCAGAGCGTTCCGGCGCTGGAGATCATCGTTCACCGCGCGATGTGGTCGGCCCTGTTCGGCGCAGCCTTGTTGCTGGTCTGGAAGCACCCGGGCTGGTTGCGCGAGCTACGCGAGAACCCCAAGCGCTTTGGGGTACTCGCCGCCAGCGGCATGCTGATCGCCGGCAACTGGCTGGTCTACGTATGGGCGGTGAACAACGGACGAATGCTGGAAGCCAGCCTGGGCTATTACATCAACCCGCTGATCAACGTACTGCTGGGAATGCTGATTCTCGGCGAGCGCTTGCGTCGCCTGCAGTGGATCGCCGTACTGCTGGCGGCCATCGGCGTCGCGCAACAGATTTGGCAAGTCGGCGCGCTACCCTGGGTGTCGCTGACCCTGGCGCTGACGTTCGGTTTCTACGGACTGATCCGCAAGCAGGCTCCGGTGGCGGCCCTGCCCGGGCTGGTCGTCGAAACCTGGCTGCTGCTGCCCCTGGCCGTTGGCTGGTTGCTGCTGACTCCGAGCGCGACCTCCTCCCAGGCGAGCTTCTGGTCAACACCCGAGGCGCTCTGGTTGATCGCGGCGGGCCCCATCACCCTGGTGCCCTTGGTGTGCTTCAACGCTGCCGCGCGCCACCTGCCTTACACCACCCTGGGTTTTCTCCAGTACCTGGCGCCGACCCTGGTGATGCTGCAAGCGATCTTCCTGTTCGACGAGCATTTCGACCCGAGCAAGCTGCTGGCCTTCTGCTTCATCTGGGCAGGCCTGGCCATCTATAGCGTTGACGCCTGGCTGACCCTGAGGCGCAACAGCTGATCGCCAAGGTGGAAATCCGCACCTCGGATTTCCACCCGATCGCCACTCATTTTTCCTGGTGCAGATTCAATTCAACCATCAGGTCATCGGCCAAGGTCTCCAGCTTGGCCTGCAACACATCCAGGGACAGAGTCAGCGGCACCGCCAGCACGGCCTCGGCGTGGAACAACGGTTCGCTGCTCATGGGCGCCGGCATCACCTCGGTGATCAGGCTTTCCAGGTTCACACCCAGTTCCGCCAGCAGGCGGGTGATGTCACGGACGATGCCCGGCCGGTCGTTGCCCACCAGATCCAGCAGGATCGGCTTCCAGGTGCAGGAGGGCTCGATGCCGCTCTGCGCCAGCATCACGCGGATGCCGTGGGCGCTGAGGCCTTGCAAACCCTCAACCAGTTCGTCGTAACCCTCGGCCGGGACCGCTACGCGCAGTATCCCGGCGAACTGCCCGGCCATGCGCGACATACGGCTTTCCAACCAGTTGCCACCATGGGCGGCGATGCACTGCGCGACACGTTCCACCAGCCCGGGCTGGTCCGCTGCGATGACAGTAAGTACCAGATGATCCACGCTCGACTCCTTATATGTAGGGAACCGGCACCCGGCGTCAGGCCAGGCTCAGCCAGTAGGTGAAGTAAATCTCGTCCCGCACATAGCCGAGTCGTTCATAAAGCGCCTGGCCGGCAAGGTTGGTCTTCGCGGTTTCCAACTGGATGCCGCAGGCGCCCGTGTGTTCGGCATGGGCGCGGGCAGCGTTCATCAGGTCTTCCCCGACGCCCTGGCGCCGGGCGGCGGGCACTACATAAAGATCGCTCAACAACCAGGCTGGTGCCAGCGCCAGCGACGAGAGAAAGGGATAGAGCTGGGTGAAGCCGAGGGCAACGCCATCGTCACCACGGGCGATGAACAGCGTCGAGTCACCGCGATCCAGCCGCTGCTCGAGGAACGCACGGATATCCGTCTGAGGCCTGGGCACCTGGTAGAACTCGAGATAGCCGGCAAAAAGGCTGGATAGGTCATCAAGATCGCTGAATGTGGCGGCATACACAGGCATGGAAAGGCTCCTGGACGAATTCGCTGGAGTATAGGAAAGCGCCGAAAAACCCGCGCGGAATCCCGTGCGACGGCCTGTCGCAGTTCAAATGAAAAATAAATCGTGTACATTTTTCAGATTTAACTGGAACAAAGCGCCAGTTTTTTGCGAACATTCTGCCCGCCGTTGTGACCATAAACCAGCTTTTAGTCGCATAGCGACGCGACCCCACTGATTTTCACAACGGCTTCATGTAGTATGCCGCGCTTCGGACTACAAGAAGGGAAACCCCCGGTCCGAGCGGATATTGAGCAGAGTGAGGCAAGCAATGACTGAGCGCGTTCAAGTCGGTGGCCTTCAGGTCGCCAGAGTCCTGTTTGACTTCGTGAACAACGAAGCCATCCCCGGAACCGGCATTGCCGCCGAGAAGTTCTGGGCCGGTGTGGAAGCCGTCATCAACGACCTGGCTCCGAAGAACAAAGCCCTCCTCGCCAAACGCGATGAACTGCAGGCCAAGATCGACGCCTGGCACCAGGCGCGTGCCGGCCAGGCCCACGACGCAGTGGCCTATAAAGCGTTCCTCCAGGAGATCGGCTACCTGCTGCCGGAACCGGCAGACTTCCAGGCCACTACCCAGAACGTCGACGAAGAGATCGCCACCATGGCCGGCCCGCAGCTGGTCGTACCGGTGATGAACGCTCGCTTCGCCCTGAACGCCGCCAACGCGCGTTGGGGTTCGCTCTACGACGCCCTCTATGGCACCGACGCCATCAGCGAAGAAGGTGGCGCCGAGAAGGGCAAGGGCTACAACAAGGTTCGCGGTGACAAGGTGATCGCCTTCGCCCGCGCCTTCCTCGACGAGGCCGCGCCGCTGGAAGGCGCCTCCCACGTCGATGCCACCGCTTATGCAGTGAAGAACGGCCAACTGGCCGTGACCCTGAAGAACGGCAACGAAGTCGGCCTGAAGAATGCCGCCCAGTTCATCGCACTTCAGGGCGACGCTGCCAAGCCCGCCGCTGTGCTGCTGAAGAACAACGGCCTGCACTTCGAAATCCAGATCGATCCGACCAGCCCCATCGGCCAGACCGACGCCGCTGGCGTGAAAGACGTGCTGATGGAATCCGCGCTGACCACCATCATGGACTGCGAAGACTCCGTCGCCGCCGTCGATGCCGACGACAAGGTCGTGGTCTACCGCAACTGGCTCGGCCTCATGAAGGGCGACCTGGCTGAATCCGTCAGCAAGGGTGGCCAGACCTTCACCCGCACCATGAACCCGGACCGCGTCTACACCAAGGCCGACGGCACCGAGCTGACCCTGCACGGCCGCTCCCTGCTGTTCGTGCGTAACGTCGGTCACCTGATGACCAACCCGGCCATCCTCGACGCCGCTGGCAACGAAGTACCGGAAGGCATCCAGGACGGTCTGTTCACCGGCCTGATCGCACTGCACAACCTGAAGGGCAACACCAGCCGCAAGAACACCCGCACCGGCTCGATGTACATCGTGAAGCCGAAGATGCACGGTCCGGAAGAAGTGGCCTTCGCCACCGAAATCTTCGGCCGCGTGGAAGACGTGCTGGGCCTGCCGCGCAACACCCTGAAGGTCGGCATCATGGACGAAGAGCGCCGCACCACCGTCAACCTGAAGGCCTGTATCCAGGCCGCCGCCGAGCGCGTGGTGTTCATCAACACCGGCTTCCTCGACCGTACCGGTGACGAAATCCACACCTCCATGGAAGCCGGCGCCATGGTGCGCAAGGGCGCCATGAAAGCCGAAAAGTGGATCGGTTCCTACGAGAACAACAACGTCGACGTCGGCCTCGCCACCGGCCTGCAAGGCAAGGCGCAGATCGGCAAAGGCATGTGGGCCATGCCGGACCTGATGGCCGCCATGCTCGAGCAGAAGATCGGCCACCCGCTGGCCGGCGCGAATACCGCCTGGGTACCTTCGCCGACCGCCGCCACCTTGCACGCGCTGCACTACCACAAGGTCGACGTGTTCGCCCGTCAGGCCGAACTGGCCAAGCGCGCCGCCGCCTCGGTGGATGACATCCTGACCATCCCGCTGGCACCGAACACCAACTGGAGCGCCGAAGAGATCCAGAACGAACTGGACAACAACGCCCAGGGCATCCTCGGTTATGTAGTGCGCTGGATCGACCAGGGCGTCGGCTGCTCCAAGGTGCCGGACATCAACGATGTCGGCCTGATGGAAGACCGCGCCACCCTGCGTATCTCCAGCCAGCTGCTAGCCAACTGGCTGCGCCACGGCATCGTCAGCCAGGCCCAGATCGTCGAGAGCCTGGAGCGCATGGCCGCAGTGGTCGACCGCCAGAACGCCAACGACCCGCTGTACCGCCCGATGGCGCCGAACTTTGCCGACAACGTGGCCTTCCAGGCCGCGCTGGAACTGGTAGTGGAAGGCACCAAGCAGCCCAACGGCTACACCGAGCCGGTCCTGCACCGTCGTCGCCGTGAGTTCAAGGCTAAGAACGGGATCTAAGGTCCGCTCATGAAAAAACCGCCCTTCGGGGCGGTTTTTTCTTGCCCGCGAAAAAGTAGCGCGGGCATCGACGTAACGCTTGCATACAAAACTTGTGTACAAAATCCCCACTTTCAACCTCAGTCCATCGCACGCAAATCTGACTCGCAAGTCAATGAAATACAAAGACAAATCTCCGATGAACGGATGAAGTACGCGCCATAACTGGGCTGGGGATGACCTCAAGTGGTGCACATCAGGCGCGGCATCACCCCCAGAATCATCGCCCCCACCGGGTGGCACGAAACTGGCTTGCATACAAAAAACACAAAAACAGTGCACACAAGTTCACGGAGGCCCCATGGCGCCCACCCCACTCTCCGCTGCTACCCCGCTCGATGCCCCATCCGCCGATTCAGTGGCTCCAGGTGCGGTCGCCCTGAGCCCGCGCCTGTATAGCGCCGACCTGGCGCCAACCCGCGCGGCAAATCGCACTTGGGGGCGCTACAGCCTGTTCGCGTTGTGGACCAACGATGTGCACAACATCGCCAACTATTCCTTCGCCATCGGCCTCTTTGCCTTGGGCATGAGTGGCGCGCAGATCCTTGCGGCCTTCGCCCTTGGCGCGTTGGTGATCTATGGACTGATGAACCTTTCCGGCTATATGGGCCAGAAAACCGGCCTCCCCTACCCCGTGATGTGCCGGATCAGCTTCGGTATCCACGGCGCACAGGTTCCGGCGCTCATCCGCGCAGTCATCGCCATCGCCTGGTTCGGCATCCAGACCTACCTTGCCTCGGTTGTACTGCGCGTACTGCTGGCCGCTGTGGCGCCGGGACTGCGCGAGCTCGACCAGGATTCGATTCTCGGCCTGTCGACACTCGGCTGGATCACCTTCCTCGGCATCTGGTCCGTGCAGCTGGTGATCTTCGCCTATGGCATGGAGATGGTGCGCCGTTACGAATCCTTCGCCGGGCCGGTGATCCTGGTGACCTTCTCCGCCCTGGCCTTCTGGATGTACCAGCGCAGCGGCTTTTCCATCACCTGGTCCACCGGTGAAGGCTACAGTGGCTCGACGATGTGGTTGAAAGTGCTGGGCGCAGCCGCACTCTGGGTGTCGCTCTACGGCACCATGATTCTGAATTTCTGCGATTTCACTCGTAACTGCCCGGACCGCCGCACCATCAGCGTGGGTAACTTCTGGGGGTTGCCGGTGAACATGCTGGGCTTTGCGTTTATTGCAGTGGTGCTTGCCGGTGCGCAGTTCAGCATCGACGGCAAGTTGGTGCAGAGCCCGACCGAGATCGTCGCCAGCATCCCCAACACCGCAGGCCTGGTGCTGGCCTGCCTGGCCTTCCTGATCGTCACCGTGGCGGTAAACATCATGGCCAACTTCGTCGCCCCGGCCTACGTGCTCACCAACCTGGCGCCGAAATTACTGAACTTCCGGCGCGCCGGCCTGCTCAGCGCCACCATCGCAGTGCTCATCCTGCCCTGGCACCTGTACAACAGCCCGGCGGTGATCCTGTATTTCCTCGGCGGCCTCGGCGCCCTGCTCGGCCCGATGTACGGGATCATCGTCACCGACTACTACCTTGTGCGCCGCGGTCGGGTGAATCTGCCAGAGCTCTACAGTGAAAGTCGCGACGCCGCTTACCACTATCGTCGCGGCGTCAACCTTCGGGCGGTAGCGGCGTTCATCCCATCGGCGCTGATCGCCATCGTGCTGGCACTGCTACCCGCGTTCGAGTCCCTGTCGCAGTTCTCCTGGTTCTTCGGTGCCGGCCTTGGCGCACTGATCCACTACGCCATCGCCGAGCGCCACGCAGAGCACCCGGATGTATCCGGTGAAGAGATTGCAGTGGATAGCGCTCACCACTGAGGCGCGGTGACAGACATAAAAAAACCGCCTGTCCCTGGCGGTTTTTTTCAGGCGCTTTTCAGCGCGATGACTTTCGCTTTGGCTTTCGCTTTCGCCGGCCTGGGGCGCACCTCGGGTGGCGGAGCCTTGGGTTCGGGCGGGGTACCCAGCTCATTGCGTACCAGGTTGGTGAGACGGCTCATGTCCACCGGTTTGAGCATGAAATCGACCACCTTCATGTGCATCGCCTCGATGGCGTCCTGCACGTCGGCGTCGCCGGAAATGATAATGACCGGGAGGGTCGCCCGAGCCGACTGGCGCACCTGGCGCACCAGCTCGAGGCCGCTGCCGCATTGCATGTGCAGTTCGGTGATCATCAGGCCGATGGAGGGACGGGTGACCAGCAGCGCCAGAGCCTCTTCGCCACTTTCGGCGGTGATGCACGGAATCCCCTGGGCAACCAGCGTATCGGCCAGGGCATCGCGCCCGGACTCGTCGTCATCCACCAGCAGAACACTGGGCGGCGCGCTGGGTACGCGCATGATTTCATCAAGCGCTTGCAGCTCGGCTTCGCTCAGCAGGTCACCGTAACTCATGGGGTCGTTCCTCGAAGGGGCCTTCCATAGCAGGCCCAACTCCCCTCACTACTAGCTTTAGCACGGGGCACGCTGGTCGGATACGCAAAATGCAAGCAAGTTCCCGTGCAGAATGCAGCATCCGCCGAACGGTAGCGGCCTATCGGGATTTCCGACGATCTGCCTGCACACCCTTAGACTTACGTCCAATTTGTGTCCCCTGCCGCCACGCGCAGCATGACTCTCCTAACAAGAACGACGGGCAACAAGATGACCAAGGCAGACGCCTTCGCCCAGGCCGGCAAACAAGCGGTGCTGCAGAACGTCCATGGCACCATGGAGTTCCTGCAGAAGTACCCGCCCTTCAATCAGATGGAAAGCGCCCACCTCGCCTTTCTCGTCGAGCATTGCCTGCTGCGTTTCTATGCGGCGGGTGAATCCATCCTCAAGCCCCAGGATGGGCCGGTGGAGCACTTCTATATCGTCAAGCAAGGGCGTGTTGTGGGCGAACGCCCGCATTCGGCGCGACGCGGTACCGAGACCACTTTCGAGATCGCCAGCGGCGAATGCTTCCCACTGGCAGCCCTGCTCGGCGAGCGCGCCACCCGAACGGAGCACCTGGCCGGCGAAGACACCTTCTGCCTGCTGCTGGGCAAGGCCGCCTTCATAAAGCTGTTCGCCCTTTCCAACCCCTTCCGCGACTTCGCACTGCGCGGTGTCAGCAGCCTGCTCGATCAGGTCAACCAGCAGGTCCAGCTGCGTGCAGCGGAAACCCTTGGTGCCCAGTACTCTCTGGATTCCCGCCTGGGTGAGCTGGCGGTGCGTCACCCCATCGCCTGCCTGCCAGAACTGCCGCTGCGCGACGCGGTACGACTGATGCACGAGCAGCAGGTGGGCAGCATCGTGATCGTCGACGCCAGGCAGCGACCGCTGGGCATCTTCACTTTGCGCGACCTGCGCCGGGTGATCGCCGACGCCAGCGCCGACCTGGCCCAACCCATCGCCGAAGTCATGACCCAGGCACCCTTCCACCTGCCACCTGAAGCCAGTGCCTTCGACGCAGCCCTCGCCATGACCGAGCGGCATATTGCCCATGTCTGCGTGGTCAGCGACGAGCGCCTGCTGGGTGTGGTTTCCGAGCGGGACCTGTTCTCCCTGCAACGGGTCGACCTGGTGCACCTGGCGCGCACCATCCGCCACGCAGGCCGGGTCGAGACCCTGGCTGCCCTGCGGGGAGAAATCCAGCGCCTGGTGGACAGCATGCTCGCCCACGGCGCCAGTTCGACGCAGATCACCCGCATCATCACCCTGCTCAACGACCACACCGTGTGCCGCGTCATCGAGCTGGCCCTCGAAGAAATGGGCGACCCGGGCATCCCCTTCACCTGGCTCTGTTTCGGCAGCGAAGGCCGCTGCGAACAGACCCTGCATACCGACCAGGACAACGGAATCCTCTTCGAAGCTGCCGATGCGGTGGAGGCCGCCGCCATTCGCGGCCGCCTGTTGCCGCTTGCCGAGCGCATCAACCAATCCCTCGCACAATGCGGATTCGAGCTCTGCAAGGGCGGGATCATGGCCGGCAACCCCCAGCTCTGCCTGTCCCGCAGCGAATGGAGTCGGCGCTTCGCCAGCTTCGTCCGCGACGCAACGCCGGAAAACCTGCTGGGCTCCTCCATCTACTTCGACCTGCGCGCGGTGTGGGGCCCCACCGAGGGTTGCGCGGCATTGCAGCGGGAACTGCTGGTACTGGTGGCCGACAACAGCCTGTTCCAGCGCATGCTGGCCGACAACGCCCTGCGCCAGCGCCCGCCAGTGGGTCGATTCCGAGATTTCGTGGTCGCTCGCAAGGGCGCCGAAAAAGACACCCTCGACCTCAAGGTGCAGGGACTGACTCCCTTCGTCGACGGAGCCCGGCTGCTGGCGCTGGCCCACGGCATCAGCGCCTGCGGCACCCTGGAGCGCCTGCGTCAGCTGGTGGAGCGTGAGGTAGTGGACGCCCAGGACGGTGCTGCCTATGAAGAGGCCTACCACTTCATCCAACAGACCCGCATGCAGCAGCACCAGCACCAGGCGCGGCAAGGGTTGCCGTACTCCAACCGGCTCGACCCGGATACCCTCAATCACCTGGATCGGCGCATCCTGCGCGAGTCGTTCCGGCAGGCCCAGCGCCTGCAGTCCAGCCTGGCGCTACGCTATCAGCTATGAATGGTTTCCCCTGGTTCTCCCGCCGCACGCCACTGGCCCCGGACATGGCAGCCCGTCGCGACCGCCTGCCTGACCCGCAGGCACTGGACGCACGTCCCCTGCGCCAGCAGCGCTTCGTGGTCCTCGACCTGGAAACCAGCGGCCTGAACATGAGCCGGGATCTGGTGCTGTCCATAGGTGCGGTGAGCATCGACGACGGCGCCATCGACCTGGGCAATCAGTTCGAGTGCACCCTGCAACGCGAAACCGGCAAGCTGAACGCCAGCGTGCTGATCCATGGCATCGCGCCGAGCGAACTGGCAGCCGGTGTGGAGCCAGCCGAGGCTCTGCTGGGATTCATGGAGTTCCTCGGTGACAGTCCACTGCTGGCGTTCCACGCCACCTTCGATCAGCGCATGTTGAGCCGCGCCCTCAAGCAGGACCTCGACCACCGGCTGCGCCACTGCTTTCTCGACATTGCCGAACTGGCGCCCATGCTCTGCCCCGAGTCGGGAATCCGCAACGGCGGCCTGGACCAGTGGGTGGAGTACTTCGGCCTGCAAGTGCAGCAACGCCACAACGCCAGCGCCGATGCCCTGGTGACCGCCGAGATCGCCCTGATCCTCTTCAGCCGCGCTCGCCGCCAAGGCCTTGAAACCCCGGCAGCCCTGGCCTCCGCCCTCGCTCGCTGGCAACGCCGGCAGCACGTCCCCGCACTCTGAGACGTACCATCCGGTAGATTTCTTCGAACCCGCTCCGCCCCTTGGGCGTCGATTGAAGACCACCCAGGAAGCGGAGGTCTTCCCATGATCCGTCCACTCGCCCTCGCCCTGTCCGCCGCCCTGCTCTGCGGGACGGTCACGGCGGCGGATGTCACCTACTTCCCGGTGCCGGCTGGAACCAGCCCGCGTGACGTAGCGCCAGCCACTGATGGACGTGTCTGGTTCACTGCCCAGCGCGTGAGCTCAGTCGGACTGCTCGACCCCCTGACCGGAGAAACCCAGTTGATTACCCTGGGCGTAGGTGCCTCTCCCCGCGCCCTGGTGGTGGACCACGACGGCGCCGCCTGGATCACCGACCCCGGCCTGGACGCACTGGTCCGGGTCGACCCCGTAGACCTCTCCGTGCGCACCTTCCCGCTAAAGGGCAACACGACCGGCATCGGCCTCGAAGGCCTGGCGATGGATCGCAACGGTGACCTCTGGTTCACCGGACAACGGGGCTTCTACGGTCGTTTCAAGCCGGCCAACAACAGCATGGAAACCTGGCCGGCACCGGGTGGCCCCGGCCCCAATGGCATCACCGTGACACCCAATGGCGAGGTCTGGTACGCCAATGAAGCCGCCCGGCACATCGGCCGGATCGACCCCGACTCCGGTAGCGCCACGCTGGTGGATGTACCAGACGAAAGTGCCGGACCTCGCCTGATCTGGAGCGACTCGCGCGGCACCCTCTGGGTCGGCGAGGCCGGCAGCGGGCGCCTGAGCCGCTTCGATCCGTTGGGAGAAACCTGGAGTAGCTGGGACATACCCGGCCGCAACGCCGATGCCCACGCACTCTACGTCGATGAGCAGGAACGGGTCTGGCTGAGCGACTATCGTGCCAACGCCATCCTTCGCTTCAACCCGTTCAGTCGTCACTTCGCCAGTTTTCCCAGCGACCGACCCGCAGCCCGCGTGACCCACCTGTCCGGGCGCACCGGCGAAGTCTGGGGAGCCGAGTCCGCCCAGGATCGCCTGGTGATGATCCGATACTGAACTGTGGGAGGAAATTTTCGAGGAGGCGGCACGGTGATCCACTAGCCAACGCAAGGCGGCCCTTCGGGTCGCTTCGCGATCGAATCGCGCCAACAAACGTGATGCCGCTCCTGCGACAGGGGTCCCACATGCCCGACAGCATTCCAATGCGGTATAACTGCGCCATTGCACCGCTGCAGACGCCGAGGAATCCGCATGAGCGCCAGCCTGACCTTGTTCTTCTCCCCTACGTCCCCCTATGTCCGCAAGGTCATGGTGCTGCTCCACGAAACCGATCAGCTGGATAGGGTCAAACTGCACGGCGTGACCCTCACGCCGGTGAACCCCAGCGTCGAGGTGAACGAGCACAACCCCGCCGGCAAGATTCCCGCCCTGCAATTACCCGACGGCAGCGTGCTGCATGACAGCCGCGTGATCCTCGACTACTTCGACCACCAGCACAGCGGTCAACCCCTGATCCCCCGTGACGGTGGAGAGCGCTGGCGGCGCCTGACCCTGGCCTCTCTTGCCGACGCGGTGCTGGATGCCGCCATCCTCGTGCGTTACGAAACCTTCCTGCGCCCGGAAGACAGGCGCTGGGACGACTGGGTGCTGGGCCAGTGCGGCAAGATCGATCGCGCCCTGGAAACCTTCGAGAAGGCCGCCGACGAACTGGACGAGCGCTTCGACGTGGCTGCCATCAGCGCCGCCTGCGCCCTGGGCTACCTGGACTTCCGCATGCCCGATCTCAACTGGCGCCGCGACTGCCCGAAACTGGCCGCCTGGTATTCAACCGTCAGCCAGCGCCCTTCGCTGCTGGCCACGGCGCCTGCCCACTGAGTTTCGCTGTGCGCGGGGCAGACAGGCGCTGAACAACCTGTCCAGCTCCGCTGCCAGCTTCGCCGCGCACTCCTGATCCTCCCGTAGCCCCAGCAGCCTCATTCCACACCCCCCGATCGCCGGTACCAGAGGCGGAAGAAGCCTGCCGCCAGCACCAGCGCACCCTGGCCCAAGGCCGCGCAAAGTTCCAGGAAGGACCGCAGGGCCGGGTTGTTCGCGGCGTCCACCACGCCGGTCAGGCCCTGCCAGAAACCACCCGGAAGCAGCCACAGGGCCAGCCCCGCCAGTGGTTTTCCCGTGAACAGCCAGAGATCGATGAAACCGAAGGCGCCGGCGAACATCAGACTGCCGAGCAGCAGCACCGAAATCACCAGGCCTAGCAGGAAACAACCGCCGAATTGCACCAGTGCACGCATGGTCGCTCCTCCTCAGTTGCCGTTGGCTGGCTGGGCCCGGCCAACACCGTACCAGTCGAGCTTGCGGGTCAGCACCATCACGCAGGCGAGCAGACCGAACACCAGCAGGGAGCCCATCAGCAGGGCATAGTCCTCTGCACTGAGCAGGCCGTAGAGCATTCCGTAGAGCGCCGCCAACCCCAGGGTGAAACCACCACCGCGCTGCCAACTGTGCAGCACGTGGCTGACATAAAACCCCACCAGCGCCACACAGGCTGACGCCGAGATGGCATAGGCAATGACGAACTCCAGGTGCTCGGACAACGACAGCAGCAACAGGTAGAAGAATGCCAGGGCCAGCCCCACCAGCCCGTACTGCACCGGGTGCACCGCCAGACGCTTGAGCACTTCCATCAGGAAGAAGCCGGCGAAGGTCAGGGCGACGAACAACAAGGCGTATTTGATGGCGCGGTCGGTCTTCAGGTACTGATCCACCGGGTCAACGAAACTCACGCCGAAGTCCCGCGAGTAGAAGGCATCGCACTGCTCACCATCGGTGCACTGCGCCAGCGCTTCCTGCAGGTTCGTGGCGAAGAAGCTGGTCTGCCAGGTAGCGCTGAAGCCGTTGGCATCGATGTTGCGCTCGCTCGGCAGGAACTCGCCGATGAAGCTCGGGTGCGGCCAGGACGAGCTCAATTCCACTCGCGAATCGCGGCCCACCGGCGTGACGCTCAGGCTGGACGTGCCCTGCAGCTTGAGGTCGAAGGCAAAGTCGAGGCTCTGCACGACGCCCGCCTGCAGCGACGCCAACGGCACATGGACGCCCCCGTTCAGCAGGCGATCGCCGCTGCCGGGCTGGAAGTCCAGGGACTGGCCGTTCAAACGCAGCTTCAGGGCATTGCCGATGCCGCGGATATCACTGATACCCACTGCCAGGAACGGCTGTTCGAAGCGGTAGTCCCCGAGGTCGTCGCCGATGCCATAGTTGGCCGGAACCAGAATCTGCCCGCTGATCTGGCTGTCACTCTTGTACAGCCGCGCCTTGTAGATGCCCCGCGCACGCAGCTCGGTGTCGACGCTTCCGGCCAGGTTGAAGCGCTCCGGGAGGAAGTACAGCCGGCTGCTCACCTCGCGTTCCTCCAGATGGCGCTGGCCGGTCTGCTCGTAGGTCTTCCACTCGCGCACCGTGCGCTTGTAGGGCACCACGAGGATCGGCCCGGTGATCCGCTGGCTGTAGCTGGAACTCTGGGCGATGTTCGCCAGTACGCCATCACGCGCAGCCTGGCGTTCTCCGATCAGACCGTCGATCAGCATCAGCGGGATCATCAACAACAGCATCAACAGGGCGATGGTGCCCAGCTTGAATCCGAGGGTTCGGGTCATGGCGACTCTCCTTGTGTCGGGATGGGGAGAGTCTGCTGAGCGCCTGAGGTGGGCTTATGGGGAATGTGTGGAGAGTGTGTGGGGATTGGGAGGCAGAAGCTTGTTGCGGTGTGCTTCTTCTGTGGGGGCGAACTCATTGGCCAAGGGCAGCGCAGCTGACCCTTTTCATAACCTGCGTCCGATTTGCTCACCAGGCCCGATCGCAGGGTACGCCGTGCGCAACGGAAGTCCGCCCCATAAGCAGAGGTGCGCACAGCGCACCCTACAAGTGAGGCCAACCTGCGGTTGGGTTATGCCCCGCGAATGTACTGCTCCAGATGCTGGATCAGGCTTTCCTGTTCGGCGGTGATGTCGCGAACCAGGTCGCGGATGGAGAGCAGGCCCACCAGCTTGCCGTCGTGCAGTACAGGCAGGTGACGCAGGTTCTTTTCGGTCATCAGCTGCATGCAGTACTGGTTGCTGTCACGCGGGGTCACCACGAAGAGATTGGAGGTCATCACTTCTTCGATGGTGGTGGCATAGGCCGAACGTTCCAGCGCGGCCACACGGCGGACGAAGTCGCGCTCGGTGACGATGCCCACCAGTTCACCGCCCTGAATCACTACCAGCGCGCCAATGTCCTTCTCGGCCATCAGCAGGGCGGCTTCCAGTACGGTGGTCGTCGGGTCGACGCTGAAGAGTTGGGTATGGGATTTGGCTCTGAGAATCTCGGCGACGGTTTTCATCCAGCAGCTCCTGAAGGGCCTGAGGTTCTTGTAGTCAAAGGTCGACGCTTTGCAAAACGACCGAATCAAGAATCAAGCCAAAACCTGGTTACAGGGTGGCGACACCCGCCGAAAGTCAGGGCGTTGTCCTGGTCAATTTATAGTCGATGGTGGATACGGCCGACGTCACCGGGCGGCGGCCGCATATCAATCCACGACGGCAGGTAGTCGCAGGCAGGCTTCGACGCCACCCTCGACATTCAGTACACGCAGTTCTCCGCCATGGAGCCCGGCCACTTCCTGCACGAAATTGAGGCCGAGGCCGGTGCTCTTGCGCCCCGTTGCAGGGCGCGGCAGCGAATAGAAGCGCTCGGTGAGGCGCGGCAGCGCGAACTCGGGGATGGGTTCTCCCTGGTTGAACACGCGCAGCTCGAGCCAATCGCCCTGCTGCGCGGTTTCCAGCCGCAGTAGGCCACCGGAGGGGGTAAAGTCCAGGGCGTTGTCCAGCAGGTTCGCCAAGGCCTGGCTAAGTAGGAATCGCTCGCCGATCGCGCACAATCCTGGTGCGATCCGGTTCTCAACCTGCAAGCCCGCTGTTTCGATCCGCGCCGCCTGGGCTTGCAGCAACTCATCAGCCAGTTCGCGAAGCGGCACCGGCACCTGCTCCTCCAGCCCCTGGCGCTGCTCTACCTGGGCCAGGTTGAGCAGCCGTTCGACCAGTTGTTGCAGGCGCGCCCCCTCGTTGCCGATGTTGGCCACGAAGCGCTGCCGCTGTTCGGCCGGCATCTCGCCTTCCAATAGTTCGGCGGCGCCGCGAATGGCCGCCAACGGGCTCTTCAGCTCATGGGTCAAGGTATGCACGTAGCGCTCGACATAGGCCTTGCCTTCCAACTGGGTACGCATGCGCTCCACCGCGGTCGCCAGTTGGCGCAGCTCCCCGCCGCTCATGGCCGGCAGTTCCGCGCGCTGCCCTTCACTCACCGCCTGGGCGTAGTTGCGCAGGCGCCACAGCGAGCGGCTCAGCCACCAGGAGAGCAACCCGCCCACCAACAGGCCGAGGCCGATCAATCCGGCACCGAGCCAGGCCAGGCGTCTCTGCGAGCGCTCGATGTACGGCTGCAGCGAAGCGTTGGGCTTGGCGACCGACACGACGCCGATGATCCGCTCGCCATCGCGGATCGGCGCGGCTACGTACATGACCGACGAATCCGGGTCGTTCGGGTCTTCCCGGCTGGAGCGCGCGCCATATTGGCCGCGCAGGGTCAGGTAGACATCGTTCCAGCGCGAATAGTCCTGGCCCACCGCTACGCCACTGGAGTCCAGTAGCACCACGCCTCGGTTGTCAGTGACGTAGATACGGTGGTTCACCTGCGTCTTGCGAACGCCCCAGATGTCCGCCCCTGGCTGACGCTGGCCGTATGCGCGCAGCAGCTCGGGCAGGCGGCCCTGGTCGAGGGTGCCGGCGCGCACCTCGTCACGCAGGATTTCTGCCAGCAGGTTGGCGGTGTCCACCAGGGTTTCCTCGGTGGTCTGCCGCACGCCCGGGCGGATTTCGTCCATCACCGTACTGAGCACGAACCAGCCGGCCAGCCCGACGAAGAGGAAGTAGGCCAGGAAGATACGAATGCCCAAAGGCATCAGGCGTGATCCGGCGAGTAGCTGTAGCCCAGGCCGCGATGGGTCTGGATGGGCTCGGCGGTTGGCGCTACCTGGCGCAGCTTGGCGCGCAGGCTCTTGATGTGGCTGTCGATGTTGCGTTCGTAGCCGGCGTCGGCGGCCACGCCCAGGGCATCCAGCAACTGTTCGCGGCTGAAGACCCTTTCGGGTTGCGCCAGCAGGGCCTGGAGCAGACGGAATTCATGACGGGTCAGTCCGAGCAGCTGGCCGTGGTAGTGGATGCGCACCCGCTCTCCGTCCACCAGGAATGGCCCGCCGGCGCTGGGCGCCGCTGTCGTGTCGCGAGGGGCCGTGCGCTTGAGGATCGCACGCACGCGGGCCGCGACTTCGCGAGGACTGAAAGGCTTCACCACGTAATCGTCAGCGCCGATCTCCAGGCCAACCACCCGGTCAATTTCGGCGTTGCGCGCGGTGAGAAACAGCACCGGCACCTCGGAGAAACGCCGCAACGCCTTGCACAGTTCGAAGCCGCTGGTATCCGGCAGGCCCACGTCGAGGATGACCAGGTCCACCGCTTGCTGGCGCAGCAGTTCCAGCGCCGGTCCGCCGAGGTTGAGCCAGGTCGTGGCATTACCGTCGGCCTCAAGGGCATAGACCAGTGTGTCGGCGATGGACGATTCATCTTCGACGATGAGGATGTGCGGCATGGGCGTCCCGGCTCATGGAGGTGACAGGGGAAAGTGCCGCAGGGCACTCTCCCCGTCAATCAGCACTGCGGCTTGCCGGCGGTGAACTTGCGTCCGGCGTAGACGGCGGCCTTGAACTCGCGCAGGGCCTTGGCGCCGATCAGCAGCGGGTAGTTGAAGCTGGAACGGTCGGTGAGGTTGACCTCCACCGTACGCTTCACGCCGCCCAGGCACATCTCCATGTCCACCACCGGACGCTTGGAAATCTCCGCCGAGGGCGCTTCGTCCTCCTCGCCCAGTTCGTCGGCGCGGTTCTTGATCTTGCTCATGCGTGACAGGCGATGCTCGAACACCGTGTCATCGGCACCCTTGGTGGCGAGGCGGAAGCGCACCCATTCTTCGCCATCGCGCTTGAAGCGTTCGATGTCCTTGGCTGAAAGAGACGCGGTAAGGGCACCGGTATCCATCTTCGCCTTCATGGTCTGGCCGATCTCCGGCAGGCGCACGTACTCGTAGCGGCCGTAAAGGGTGGGTTCCTCGGCGGCGACAGCAGGCAGGGCCACCAGTGCAAGCAGGGCAATCAGGGGTTTCAACGCAGTCTCTCCTGGTTGAGGGGGTACGGTTCTGGGACTGGCCGGAGGGCCAATGGTTCGGATTCAATCGAATAGAGAGCCGCGTCCGTTTGTCACTCCGCTCCAGAGCTCATCGAGTTTCTTGAAACCCCAGTCCTCTGGCGACTCGCGGCTTTCGATGCGATCGCCCCTGGACAGGTCGACCACTTCCTGGGGAATGGGCACCTTGGATCGGGCCGAGAAGAACACCTTCACCCGTGGGGTCAACAGCGACTGCGGATGCTGCTCCAGCACCACGCCGAGGCGGCCGCTTTCCAGCCGCACCAGCGAGCCGGTGGGGTAGATTCCAACGGATTTGACGAAGGCCTGGAACACATGGGGATCGAAGTGGCCCTTGGTCCACTCGGCCATCTTGCGCAGCGCTTCGGCGGGGCTCCAGCCCTGCTTGTAGGGGCGATCGGAGGTGATGGCGTCGTACACATCGCAGATCGCCGCCATGCGCGCCAGCAGGCTGATCTTCTCGCCAGCGAGGCGATGCGGATAGCCGGTCCCGTCGAACTTCTCGTGGTGATGCAGGCAGACGTCCAGTACCGCGGCACTGACCTGACGGCTATCGAGCAGGATGCGCGCGCCGGCCGTGGGATGCTTGCGCACCTCGATGAATTCGCCATCCGTGAGTTTGTCCGGCTTGTTCAGCAGCTCCAACGGCACCGCCATCTTGCCTATGTCGTGCAGCAGGCCGGCCAGGCCCGCTTCGCGCACCTGGTCGTCAGCCATCCCCAACTGACGCGCCAGCGCCACCATCAGCGCGCAAACGGCCACCGAGTGCATGTAGGTGTATTCGTCGCTGGTCTTCAGTCGCGCCAGGCTGATCAGCGCATTGGGGTGGCGGATCACCGACTCGGTGATCTGCTCCACAAGGACGGCGGCCTGCTCCACTTCCACGGCGTGGCCCAGTCTGGCGTCGTTGAACATTGCCACCACCGCCTGCTTGGAGCGGGCGCACAGGCGCAAGGCACGGCCTACTTCCTCTTCCAGGCTGACCGGCTCGGCGGTGTGGACTGGAGCCTGCGCCTCCGCCGACTGCAACTGGCCTTCGGCCTGCGCTTCGACCTCTTCGGCGCTTTCCCCTGCGTCGACATCCAATCCCCTGGCAGTGTCGATCCAGACTTCGCCCACAGTGCTGTCGACAATGCGTTGCAGGTCCTTGCCGCTGGCCAGGAGGAAACTGGTCTTCCAGAAGGGATGGTCCATCCATGAGCCGCACAACTCCTGGATGTACATGCCGATTCGCAAATCGGCCACGGCTATTCGTTTCAGCACGTCGGGTTCGCATGGCAGGCGATATCAGGGCGACAGCATAATCCAGCTCGGCCAGCCGGACACAGGCACCTGTAGCCAGGGCTGACCGCTCGTCGCATCGGCAGCGACTGGTTATGATGGCGCGCACACCAGAGGACGAGGAGTCGAGGACCCATGCGGCCGTTGCTGACCGGAATCGCCACCACCCTGCTGCTGTTGCTCAACACCCTGATCCTGATCGGCCCGATGCTGGCCGTCGCCCTGCTCAAGCTGGTCCTGCCCGGCCAGGCACTGCGCGACGCCTGCTCACGCGGCGTGATGTGGATCGCCGAAGCCTGGGCAGAGAACTGCAAGCGTGTGTTCGCCGTGTTCACCCCGACCCACTGGGATATCCGTGGCGGCGAGGGGCTGCGCAACGACACGTCCTACCTGGTCATCAGCAACCACCAGTCCTGGGTGGACATTCCCGCGCTGGTCCAGGCCTTCAACCGCAAGGCGCCCTACTTCAAGTTCTTCCTGAAGAAGGAGCTGATCTGGGTGCCCTTCCTCGGGCTGGCCTTCTGGGCCCTCGACTACCCCTTCATGAAGCGCTACAGCAAGGCCTTCCTGGACAAACACCCGGAGATGAAGGGCAAGGACCTGGAAATCACCAAAGCCGCCTGCGAGAAGTTCAAGCGCATGCCGGTAACAGTGGTGAACTACCTCGAAGGCACCCGATTCACTCCCGTGAAACACGCCAACCAGGGTTCGCCCTACCAGTACCTGCTCAAACCCAAGGCCGGCGGCGTCGCCTTCGTCCTGGCCGCGCTGGGCGAGCAACTGGATGCCATTCTCGACGTCACCCTGATTTACCCCGGTAACGGCGTGCCGGGTTTCTGGGCGTTGCTGTCCGGCCGGGTGCCACAGGTCATCGTGGATATCCAGACCCGTCCGCTGGACCCCGCCCTGTGGCAGGGCGATTACGAGAACGATGGGGAATTCCGCCAGTACGTGCAGAACTGGGTGAGCCTGCTATGGCAGGAAAAGGACGCGCGCATCGGCCAGCTGCGTGCGCAGGTGCGGGGCTAGGCGCCGAAACGCCCGCCCGCGAGTTGCTTCAGGTCGACAGGCCATTCACCGGAACGGCCTGGCCAGCCGGATTGGCCGGGCTGGACGGCACCTGCGGTACGGTCCATTGCCAGAGGCTGCCAAGGTTCTGCAGCAGCGATTCGGCCAGGCCCTGCTGGCCGAGGAAGGACAGGATCAGCGGAGCGAACCGGCCGATCAGGCCGCTATCCATCCCCAGCGAACCGAACGCCTGGCTCACGTCAGTCATGCTGTGCATCTGCTGACCGGCGAGCACGCCGGGCTGACTGCCCAGGACGTTGCCCGACTGCTGGCCGAGCAAGCCGCCGATGCTGCTGAGCAACCCCTGGGTATTAGGATCAGTGAGCACACCTACACCCGGCACCGCCTGGTCGAGCTGGGCAAACTGGTCGGCCGGCAGATTGTTGCGCGCCAGGCCGAACAACGCGGTCAGTCCACCCAGAGCCTGCTCCGGGCTGACCTGCAACTGGCCACCCAACTGCTCCAGCAACGCCGCCGACTCCGCTGGCGCAACACCCGGCGCCGTCTCCTGATGCCCGCTCGCGGCAGCGGCGGCGACGACATCGCCCAGGGTAACGGCGAATACCGGGCTGGCCGCCAGGGTCAGCATGGTCGCCAGTGTCAGGCTTCGGGAAATGTGCATAGGTCGACCTCAAGGAAAAGTCCGCGCCGGAACACTACGTACCGGACTGTGAGCGGAGACTCGGCCTTATGACTGCGGCACCGGGGTCTGCGTTCCCGACATTCTGTCGGTTGCCTGGCGTCGCCCCCGGACATCCCTGCACACGGCAGCCGTGAACTAGCCTTGAAGAACACCCTCCCCGGTCTGCCGCCATGAGCGAAAACCGCATCGCCGAACTCGATGGCGCCCTCCCCGGCCTGGCACGCAAGATTCGCGTACTGGAAGCCATTGCCTGGCCCGATGGCATCGAAGAACGCTTTCTCGACGACTGGCGCGCCGGGCGCCCGAGACTCCCCGAAGTGGCACTGACCCCCCGGGATCACAGCGCCGAGATCGAAGCCCTGGAAACCCTTGCCGGCCAATGCGACAAGGGCCACCCGGCCGGCGCCTTCCTCGCCGCCACCGCACGCAGTTACGCCTGCGCCGGACACATGCTGGGCGCCATCGGCACGCCAGCCTTCAGCGACTACTCCGCGCGTCTCTACCAGCGTCCCGATCACTACTACGAACGGCAGAAAATGACGCCCCTGGACGCGGCGCGGTTCTTCCTCGACACCACCGACGCCCTTCTGGACAGTCGCTGCATCCCCGCGACCGACGCTTGCATCCCCGCCGAGGACTTCGCCACCTGGATGCGCACCGAAGTGGACGCTTTCTTCGGCCCCGACAAGGTTCGCGTCGTGGTGGACCCGGACCTCGCCTCAAAAGCCATCGCCGGCGCCACCCGCATCCGCCTGCGGGCTTCCGCGCGTTTTTCCGAGCTGGACAAGGCCCAGCTGCTGCAGCACGAGGCATTCGTCCATGCCGGTACCGCACTGAACGGTCGGGCGCAGAAGCGCCTGACCAGCCTGGCCCTTGGCGCACCGCGCACCACGCTGACCCAGGAGGGCATCGCCATGCTCGCCGAGCTGATCACCGGCAGCATCGACATCCAGCGGCTGCGCCGTATCGCCCTGCGAGTGGTGGCGGTACAGCAGGCACTCGACGGTGCCGACTTCATTGAGGTGTTCAAGGGCTTCCTGGACGCAGGGCAGACCGAAGAAGAGTCGTTCCGCTCAACCCAGCGCGTGTTCCGAGGCGCCGATGTCCGCGGTGGCAGTGCTTTCACGAAGGACGCGTGCTACGTGATCGGCATGCTTGGCGTGCACACCCTGTTGCGCGTGGCGGTGCGCGACAACCGCCCGGAATTGCTGCGCCAGCTGTTCGCCGGGCGGATGAGCGCAGGCGACGTGGTGCGCCTGTCGCCGCTGTTCGAATCCGGCTGGCTGGAGCAGCCACGCTACGTTCCGCCCTGGGCCGCCGACCTGCGTCGCCTGGCCGCTACCCTGGCGTTCTCCGCCTTCGTCGGGCGGATCAAGCTGGATATGGTGAGTCTCGAGCGCTTTGTCGAACTGGAAGAAGAATGATGCCCTTGCAGGTTTACTACTTTTCGCCGGATACAAAAAAAGGGGCCCCGAAGGGCCCCTTGAGGGACAGACGCCGCGGCTGTCACATCACGGCGTCGGGGGTATTGCAGTCGATCAGGCCGCGCTGAAGGTCTTGTGCGGGTCGATGACGAACTTCTTCGGCACGCCGGCATCGAACTCGCCATAGCCACGCGGTGCGTCGTCCAGGCTGATGACCTGCACGCCCACCACTTCGGCGATATTGATGCGGTCCCACATGATCGCTTGCATGAGTGCGCGGTTGTACTTCATCACCGGGGTCTGGCCAGTGTGGAAGCTGTGGGATTTCGCCCAGCCGAGGCCGAAGCGAATACTCAGGCTGCCGATCTTCGCCGCGGCGTCCACGGCACCCGGATCTTCGGTGACGTAAAGGCCGGGGATACCGATCTTGCCGGCCACGCGGGTGACTTGCATGAGCGAGTTCAGCACAGTGGCCGGGGCTTCGTGCTTGGCACCTTCGTGGCCGTGGCCGCGAGCTTCGAAGCCCACCGCATCCACCGCGCAATCCACTTCCGGCTCTCCCAGCAGCGCAGCGATCTGCTCGTGCAGCGGGGTGTCCAGCGACAGGTCGGCGATCTCGAAGCCCTGCGCCTTGGCGTGGGCCAGTCGGGCGGGGTTGAGGTCGCCGACGATAACCACGGCGGCGCCCAGCAGGCGAGCGGAGGCGGCAGCGGCCAGGCCGACCGGGCCGGCACCGGCCACGTACACGGTGCTGCCCGGGCCAACGCCGGCAGTTACGGCGCCGTGGTAGCCGGTGGGCAGGATGTCGGAAAGGCAGGTCAGGTCACGGATCTTCTCCATGGCCTTGTCGCGATCCGGCAGCTTGAGCAGGTTGAAGTCGGCGTAGGGCACCAGCACGTACTCGGCCTGGCCACCGGTCCAGTCGCCCATGTCGACATAGCCGTAGGCGCCGCCAGCGCGGGCCGGATTGACGGTCAGGCAAACGCCGGTGTGCATTTCCTTGCAGGAACGGCAGCGGCCGCAGGCCACGTTGAAGGGTACGGAAACCAGGTCGCCGATCTGCAGGTTCTCTACGTCACGGCCCTTCTCGATCACCTCACCGGTGATCTCGTGGCCAAGCACGAGGCCTACCTGGGCGGTGGTACGACCGCGCACCATGTGCTGGTCCGAGCCGCAGATGTTGGTGGAGACGACTTTCAGGATGACCCCGTGCTCGATCTTCTTGCCGCGAGGGTCCTGCATTTTGGGGTAGTCGATCTTCTGGACTTCGACCTTGCCCGAACCGAGATAAACGACACCACGATTACCAGACATGCGTAATTCTCCGTTGTTGTTGTGAATACAAAGGCGCGACCGACGGCCACGCGGCCTTGCACTGGAGCTTGCGTCTGTTGCCGGAGCCCACCGGTGAAACCTGGCAGAGGCGGACTCCGTGAAAGCAGGGTGCGCCGTGCGCACCATTGAATCTGACGGAAGAAGGCGCACCCTCTCCCCCGACCCTCTCCCGGAAGGGAGAGGGGAAAAGCCTCAAGCGTTGAGCACCACCGTGCGGTTGGCGTTGAGGAACACCCGGCGTTCGATGTGGTAGCCGACGGCTTTGGCCAGGGTCAGGCACTCGATGTCGCGGCCCTTGGCGATCAGGTCTTCGGGGTAGTGCGCGTGATCCACCGCTTCGACGCCCTGGGCGATGATCGGACCTTCGTCCAGGTCGTTATTGATGTAATGCGCCGTGGCCCCCACCAGCTTGACGCCCTTCTGGTAGGCCTGGTGGTAGGGCTTGGCGCCCTTGAAGCCGGGCAGCAGCGAGTGGTGGATGTTGATTGCCCAGCCATCGAGCCTTTTGCACAACTCGGGTGACAGCACCTGCATGTAGCGGGCGAGCACCACCAGTTCGGCACCCGTGTCCTCGATCACCTGCAACACCTTGCGCTCTTGCGACGGCTTGTCGTTCGGGTCGAGGGGGAAGTGGTGATAGGGAATCCCGTGCCAGCGGGCGAGCGGCTCCAGGTCCGGGTGGTTGGACACCACTGCGACCACATCCATGGCCAACTGGCCGATACGCTGGCGATAGAGCAGGTCGTTCAGGCAGTGGTCGGCCTTGGACACCATCAGCACCACCTTCGCGCGATAACCGGGCGGCGTCAGTTCCACCTGCATATCGAAGGGCGCCAGGCGCTCGGCGAGGCCGGCGCGGAAGGACTGCTCGTCGAAGTCGTCCGGCTGGCGGAACTCGACACGGATGAAGAAGCGCGAAGACAGCCGGTCATCGAAGGAATGGTGTTCGGTGACGTAGCAGCGCTGCTCGAAGAGAAAGCGCGTCACTGCATCCACGGTACCGAGCACGCTCGGGCAGTGGGCGGTGAGAATCCAGGTATCGGGTGTGCGGCTCATCTCGATCTCCAACGGCGCAACAACGTAGGTTGGTGCTGAGCTTGCGAAGCCCAACAAGGAGCGCGCAGCGCTCCCTGAAGTCCATCCGGGCCCCGAGTCGTTGGGCTTCGCTGCGCTCTGCACCAACCTACGAGGAACCCGTATCGGTCAGGCCTTCACCGCCAGTCCGTATTCCGCGCTGGCATCCTGCAGCCAGAGCCAGAAGTAGTCGGAGAAGCTGCGGCGGATCAGCAGTTCCCAGGTGTCTTCGCCGGTATGGCGAATCACCAGCGAGGCCTTGGCAAAGGTGCTGCCAACGGCCTTGCCCACCGGGAAGTTGCTCGGGTGCACGTCGTAGGGGGTCGACTTCATCAGGACCTCGCGGGCTTTGGGCCCGGAGAGCTCGAGAATGGTCTGGCCGCCGCTGACGTTGACCACGGAGATGTGCTGGCCGTCCAGCGCCTTGCGCAGACGCTGTTCGACCTCGAACTCCTGGCCGCTCGGCACGATCAGCAGCCACTCGTCCGGCCCCAGCCACTGCAGCGAAGTCTCGCCACTGGCTACCAGGGTCAGGGCCACCGGCAGCTCCAGGCCCAGGGCGCTGTGCACGCCACCAGCGAAAGCCGGGTCCTTGGCGTCACCACGGATCACCAGGTGGCCGAGGAGCTTCTTCTCGCGTAGGGTAACCCCTGCGCTGCTCTTGCCTTTGCGCGCCAGCTCGTCGAGGCCGGCGTGGTACAGCGGCGATTCGGCATGGGCGGCATCAGGACGCTGTTTGTAGACGTTCACGTTAGACATTCTGGCGGTCCCCTTTCGGGTCATAGAACACGGAGCTGCAGATTTCGGCTTCGATCACGCTGCCATCGGCCAGCGGCGCGAACACGCGCTCGCCCATGCGCTTGAGGCCACCCTTGACCACGGCCATGGCGAAGGAATAACCCAGGGTCGCGCTCATGTAGCTGGAGGTGACGTGGCCGACCATCTTCATGGGGATGGACTGCTTCGGATCGAACACCAGCTGGGCGCCTTCCGGCAGCACCTTGTTCGGATCGATGGGTTTGAGGCCCACCAGTTGCTTGCGGTCTTCGCGCAGGCAGTCCTCGCGGTTCATGCCACGCCAGCCGATCCAGGAGAAGGCCTTGTTGCGACCGACGCACCAGCCCATGTTCAGGTCGTCCGGGGTCACCGAACCGTCGGTGTCCTGGCCGACGATGATGAAGCCCTTCTCGGCCCGCAGTACGTGCATGGTTTCGGTGCCGTAGGGGGTCAGGTTGTACTTCTTGCCCGCCTCGACGATTTTTTCCCAAACGCCCAGGGCATAGTCGGCCTGCACGTTGACTTCGTAGGACAGCTCACCGGTGAACGAGATGCGGAACACTCGTGCCGGTACGCCACCCACCAGGCCTTCCTTCCAGGTCATGAAGGGGAAAGCATCCTTGTCCAGGTCGATGTCGGTAACTTCGGCCAGCAGCTTGCGGCTGTTGGGGCCGGACAGGGTCATGGTGGCCCAGTGGTCGGTGACCGAGGTGAAGTACACCTTCAGTTCCGGCCATTCGGTCTGGTGGTAGATTTCCAGCCATTCCATCACCCGAGCGGCACCGCCGGTGGTGGTGGTCATGATGAAGTGGTTCTCGCCGACGCAGGCGGTCACGCCGTCGTCGAAGACCATGCCATCTTCCTTGCACATCAGGCCGTAGCGGGCCTTGCCCACGTCCAGCTTGGTCCAGGCGTTGGTGTACACGCGGTTGAGGAACTCACGCGCATCCGGGCCCTGGATATCGATCTTGCCCAGGGTGGAAGCGTCGAGGATGCCCACGCTGTCACGCACGGCCTTGCATTCGCGGGCCACTGCGGCGTGCATGTCTTCGCCGCGCTTGGGGAAGTACCACGGACGCTTCCACTGGCCGACGTCTTCGAACTCCGCACCCTGCTCCAGATGCCAGCGCTGCATCGCGGTGTAGCGCTTGGGCTCGAACAGGTGACCGCAGTGACGACCGGCTACCGCGCCGAAGGTCACCGGGGTGTAGTTCGGGCGGAACATGGTGGTGCCCATCTCGGCGATGCTGATGCCCATCGAACGGGCGGCAATGGCCAGACCGTTGATGTTGCCCAGCTTGCCCTGGTCGGTACCGAAGCCCAGCGCGGTGTAGCGCTTGACGTGTTCGACCGACTCGAAACCTTCACGGGTGGCCAGTTCGATACCGGCGGAGGTGACGTCGTTCTGCAGGTCGACGAACTGCTTCGGCGCGCGGGAAGTGGACTTGTCGTGGGGCACCTGGAACAGGCCCACGGACGCTTCTTCCTTACGTTTCTCGGTCTTGGGCAGAGTGCCTTCGACCAGTTTGAAGCCGGCTTCGCCAGCAGCCTTGGCACCGGCCTCGAAACCGTCGGCCAGAGCATCGCCCAGACCGAACACGCCATTCACGGCACCGGCGCAGATGCGCTTCTGGAAGCCCTCGCCGGGCACGAAGGCGAGGATGTCTTCACGCCAGGTCGGCTTGCCGCCCAGGTGCGACGCCAGGTGTACCACCGGGCTGTAGCCGCCGGAGCTGGCAATCAGGTCGCATTCCACCACTTCACCCGGACTGGTGACCTTGTGGCTCTTCAGATCGATGGCGCAGATGCGGGCACCTGTGACGCGCTTGCTGCCACGCGCCTCGACCACGGCGCTGCCGGTGAGGATACGTACGCCACGGGCGCGGGCCTCTTCGACCCAGGCACCGCGCGGGTTGCTGCGGGCGTCGGCCACGGCCACCACTTTCTGGCCGGCGTCGAGCCAGTCCAGCACGACACGGTAGGCGTAGTCGTTGTTGGTGGACAGCACCAGTTGGCGGCCCGGGGCCACACCATAGCGATTCACGTAGGTGGAGATGGCGCCGGCGAGCATGTTGCCGGGGACATCGTTGTTCGAATACACCAGCGGACGCTCGTGGGCACCGGCGGCCAGCACCACACGCTTGGCGCGGACGCGATGAACGCGGTGACGGGCCTGGCCATGGGGCGCGACTTCGCCCAGGTGGTCAGTCAGGCGCTGATGGATGGTGAGGAAGTTGTGGTCGTGATAGCCGTTCACCGTAGCGCGCGGCAGCAGGGTCACTTCCGGCAGTTTCGCCAGTTCAGCGATGGCCTTGGCCGCCCATTCCGAGGCGGGCTTGCCGTCCAGGGTCTCGCGGGTGTCCAGCAGGCTGCCGCCGAACTCTTCCTGCTCGTCAGCCAGGATCACGCGGGCACCGCTGCGGCCGGCGGCCAGTGCAGCGGCGATACCAGCAGGGCCGGCGCCGACCACCAGCACGTCGCAGTACTGGTTCAGGTGGTCGTAGATGTCCGGGTCGACTTCCAGGGGCGCACGACCGAGGCCGGCGGCCTTGCGGATGTACTTCTCGTAGGTCAGCCACAGGTTCTGCGGATACATGAAGGTCTTGTAGTAGAACCCGGGCGGCATCATGCCACCGCCGACCTTGCCGAGGATGCCCATGACGTCGTTGTTCACATTCGGCCAGCCGTTGGTGCTGGTCGCCACCAGGCCTGCATAGAGGGCCTGCTGGGTGGCACGTACGTTCGGCACCTGGGAACTTTCGGTGGAGCCGATCTGCAGCACGGCATTGGGCTCTTCCGCACCGGCGGCGACGATGCCGCGCGGACGGGAGTACTTGAAGCTACGGCCGATGATATCGACGCCGTTGGCCAGCAATGCGGCTGCCAGGGTGTCGCCGGCAAAGCCCTGATAGTTCTGGCCGTTGAAGGTGAAGGTCAGCGGCTGGCTGCGATCGACGCGGCCACCCTTGGGAAGGCGATTGACCTGGCTCATGCCGTTACTCCTGCGGTCGCGGCTTTCTTGTCGCCGACGTTGGCCTCGGTGACAGTGGGCTTCTCACCGATCTTGTAGGTTTCGAGGATCTCGTAGCTCACGGTGTGGCGCGTGGCGTTGAAGTATTTGCGGCAGCCGGCAGCGTGCACCCACAGCTCGTGGTGGATGCCGCGCGGGTTGTCGCGGAAGAAGATGTAGTCGCCCCACTCCTCGTCGGTGCAGGCGTTGGCGTCCAGGGGGCGCGGAATGTGCGCCTGGCCCTTGGCATGGAATTCCTCTTCGGAGCGCAGCTCGCCACAGTAGGGGCAGAAAATGTGCAGCATGGCGATTCTCCTTAGTGAGCCACGGCAGCGGCGCCGTGCTCGTCGATCAGTGCGCCGGTATGGAAACGGTCGATGGAGAAGGGCTTGGCCAGCGGGTGCATCTCGCCACGCGCCAGGCTCGCCGCGAAGACGTGGCCCGAACCCGGAGTGGCCTTGAAGCCGCCGGTGCCCCAGCCGCAGTTGAAGAACAGGTTCTTCACCGGGGTCTTGGAGATGATCGGGCAGGCGTCCGGGGTGGTATCCACGATGCCGCCCCACTGACGGTTCATGCGCACGCGGGAGAGGATCGGGAACATCTCCACGATGGCCTGCAGGGTGTGTTCGATGGTCCCGTAGGAGCCACGTTGGCCGTAGCCGTTGTAACCGTCGATACCGGCACCGATGACCAGGTCGCCCTTGTCCGACTGGCTGATGTAGCCATGCACGGCGTTGGACATGATCACGCTGTGGATGATCGGCTTGATCGGCTCGGACACCAGGGCCTGCAGCGGGTGGGATTCCAGCGGCAGGCGGAAACCGGCCTGCTTGGCCATGTGGCCGGAGTTACCGGCGGTGACCACGCCGACGCGCTTGGCGCCAATGAAACCGCGATTGGTCTCGACACCGATCACCGCACCATCCTGCTTGCGGAAACCGAGCACCTCGGTGTTCTGCAGCAGGTCGACGCCCAGGGCGTCGGCGGCGCGAGCGTAGCCCCAGGCTACGGCGTCGTGACGGGCCACGCCCCCACGACGCTGAACGGTGGAACCCATGATCGGATAACGGGTGTTCTTGCTGCAGTCGAGGAAAGGAATCTCCTCGGCTACCTGGCGGGCGTCCAGCAGTTCGCCGTCGACGCCGTTCAGGCGGTTTGCGTTCACCCGGCGCGCCGAGTCACGCATGTCCTGCAGGGTGTGGCAGAGGTTGTAGACACCGCGCTGGGAGAACATCACGTTGTAGTTCAGGTCCTGGGACAGGCCTTCCCACAACTTCATCGCGTGCTCGTACAGCTGTGCCGCCTCGTCCCACAGGTAGTTGGAGCGGACGATGGTGGTGTTGCGCGCGGTGTTGCCGCCGCCCAGCCAGCCCTTCTCCACCACCGCGACGTTCTTCACGCCGAATTCCTTGGCGAGGTAGTAGGCAGTGGCCAGGCCATGGCCGCCACCACCGACGATGATCACGTCATAGACCGGCTTCGGCGTCGGATTGCGCCACATGCGTTGCCAGTTCTCGTGGTGGCTCAGGGAGTGCTTGAACAGGCCGAAGCCGGAATAACGTTGCATGCTCGGACTCCTGGATCAGCGGTAGACGGGGAAGTCGGCGCAGAGGCCGGCAACCTGCTTGGCCACCTGGGCTTCGACGTCGGCATCGCCGAGGTGGTCGAGGATGTCGCAGATCCAGCCAGCCAGTTCGGTGCTCTGCGATTCCTTGAAGCCACGGCTGGTGATGGCCGGGGTGCCGATGCGAATGCCCGAGGTCACGAAAGGCGACTGTGGGTCGTTCGGTACGGCGTTCTTGTTCACGGTGATGCCGGCGCGGCCAAGGGCGGCGTCCGCTTCCTTGCCGGTCTTGCCCTGCTTGATCAGGCTGACCAGGAACAGGTGGTTGTCAGTACCGCCGGACACCACGTCGTAGCCGCGATCGATGAACACCTTGGCCATGGCCTGGGCGTTGTTGATCACCTGGGCCTGGTAATCCTTGAAGCCGGGTTCCAGCGCTTCCTTGAAGCACACGGCCTTGGCGGCGATCACGTGCATCAGCGGGCCGCCCTGGGCGCCGGGGAATACGGCGGAGTTCAGCTTCTTCTCGATCTCTTCGTTGGACTTGGCCAGGATCAGGCCGCCACGCGGACCGCGCAGGGTCTTGTGGGTGGTGGTGGTAACCACATCGGCGTAGGGCAGCGGGTTGGGGTACAGGCCGGCGGCGACCAGGCCGGCGACGTGGGCCATGTCGACGAACAGCAGCGCACCCACCTTGTCGGCGATGGCGCGGAAGCGTGGGAAGTCGAGGGTCTTGGAGTAGGCGGAGAAGCCGGCAACGATCATCTTCGGCTTGTGCTCGACAGCCAGGCGCTCGACCTCGTCGTAGTCGATCAGGCCGGTGGCGGTATCAAGACCGTATTGCACAGCGTTGTACAGCTTGCCGGAAGACGACACCTTGGCGCCGTGGGTCAGGTGGCCACCGTGGGCCAGGCTCATGCCGAGGATGGTGTCGCCGGCGTTCAGCAGGGCCAGGTAGACGGCGCTGTTGGCCTGGGAACCGGAGTGCGGCTGGACGTTGGCGTAGTCGGCGCCGAACAG
>NZ_SSOF01000062.1:0-63418 GCF_029873115.1 Pseudomonas sp. BN606
GGGTTCTACCCCGTTAGCACGGACACTTTCGAGTAAGCTCACGCTGAGCTGAAGGAGTGTTCATGTCCAAGCGCAAGAGATACAGCCCCGAGTTCAAGCGGGAAGCCATCGAGCTGGTTCGTCGTTCAGGGGCGAGCTGCCGACAGGTTGCCCTGGAGATTGGTGTTGCTCCGAACCTGCTCACCCGCTGGGTTAGAGAGTCGCAGCCAGGCGTAGAAAAGGCGTTTCCAGGAACCGGAAGTCCGCGAGATGAGGAGCTTGCCCGCCTCAAGCGTGAGTTGGCTCGGGTGACCAAGGAACGTGATTTTTTAAGAGACGCGGCAGCGTACTTTGCCAGGGAGTCATCGAGCGGTACTCGGTGATCCAGCGCTGCCGCAACGAGTACCCGGTACGACTGATGTGCCGTTGCCTGAAGGTTTCTGCCAGCGGCTATTACGACTGGCAGGATCGCGAACCAAGTCCACGCGCTCAAGAGAATGCGCGCCTAGTAAGGCGCATTCGGGAGATTCATGAGGACAGCCGTGGTGTGATCGGCGCTCCTCGTATGCGTGAGGATCTGCTCGACGAAGGTGAAACCGTCAGCCTGAACCGCGTTGCTCGCCTGATGTCCGCAGAGAGGATTCAAGGATGGCCACGTCGGAAGAAGCGCGGCCTTGGTCGAGTAGCCTCTGGTCGTCCAGCTGGCGTGAAAAATCTACTGGAGCGCGACTTCACCGCCGTGGAGCCGGAGCGCAAGTGGGTCACCGACATCACGGAAGTCGCCACCCTGGAGGGCAAACTGTTCTGTGCGTGGTGCTCGACCTGTACAGCAAGCTGGTGATTGGCTGGTCGATGCATCACCGTCAGGATCGGCAGATGGTGATCCGAGCGGTGGAAATGGCCATCTGGCAACGCCAGGGCGATTGGTCAGTAATCCTGCATTCGGATCGTGGCAGCCAGTTCACCAGTGCGGATTACCAGCGCTTTCTGACTCGCAACACGCTGGTTTGTAGCATGAGTGCCGTCGGGCATTGTGGCGATAACGCTGCCTGTGAAGGCTTCTTTGGCCTGCTCAAACGGGAGCGTGTTGCCCATCAAGCGTATCGAACGCGCGATGAAGCACGGGCGGATCTATTCGACTACATCGAGCGGTTTCATAACCCACGAATGCGTCGTAGAGTCGCCCGGCAAGATTTGAAGTTTTCAGCCCTTTTCAAACCGTCCGTGGAAATGGGGTAGAACCCTCTTGCTGAGCAGAAGGCTAAAGAGGCCCTCTCTCTCAGTGATGAGGAGGTGGAGCTAAGGGCAAGGCGTACAGGGCGGACTAAGGTGGGGCAGAGGGCTGCTACGGTGCAGCAGCACCAGCGCTCCCCCTATGTGGCAGAACATGCCAAGCGGCGTGCAAAGGGGCATTGTGAGCTTTGTAAGCAGCCTTCTCCTTTTGCTGACAAAGCAGGTCGCCCGTACCTAGAAACGCACCATATTGTCTGGCTGGCCAGAGGTGGCGCAGACACGATCGAAAATACGGTTGCGTTGTGCCCCAACTGTCACAAGCGCATGCACATTGTAGAGTGCATATATGACATACAGGCTTTGCAGCTTGCCGCGAGTAAATGACCCAAGCCGGCCAAGAGCGGGCAATCGACCTGAGAATAAATCTGCCCGCGTACTGAAACTTGTCATAAAAAAGATGGCTATTTAAGTGCGTTCCTAGCTTTTAATGGAATATAGAGCTTATCCCGTAAAATTATCTATGGCTTCAAGCAGCGCTGGCATGTCGGTATATGGATTAAGTTGATGCGGCTTAGTAATCCCAGGTGCGGCGGCTGCTAAAGTTTGAGCATTGATTGCGATCGCTCTCGCTCGGGCTTCAGCGACGTCACCTTTTACAATGTGATAGATATCACGAGAACCTTTTTCATAGTCCTTTCCGGTCTCCCTGCGAACGTGAGCTTTGAGAGCGCTTTTCGCAATCAGGTCGTTGAAGCAACTGTACGGTGCGTTTGAATTTTGAAAGTGTAGCAATAGCCAATACTCAAAGCACACATTAGAAAGGGCGATGTTAATTTCATGTTTTTTGGCTCGAATGTAAGCCTGATCATGAAGAGCGTCGGGGTACTTGTTGACGGATTCACGATCATAGACAACCCAATAAGAATCGCCTGATGGATTTTTACCGCTTTCCTTATCTTTTATAGCCTCCTCAACAAGCTGTACGGGGGTGTTTTTAGTAGTGTCTTCAATGCGTATTACGCTTCGAAGCTTCTTATCAGTTTGGCTATTAATATATGCTTGGATGTAGTTTGGTTCTGTTTTTTCTCCTTCGCAGTAAACGTGCATCTTCCTTGGTACAGGTTTAGTGTTCTTGGGGCGCGGCTTTGGCATTATTCTTCTTCCTCATCCCCAGTGGAGTTATTTTTGACTGATTCGTTTAAGTTCAATCTTTCGATCAGTTCTTTGGATATTTTTTCAAAATCAATAGATGGAATCGCTCCGAACCTTCCCTCTGCGTACCAAGCCCCATATGGGCTGGAGGGAGTTACCGTGCTTTTGTCAAACTCATCTAGGGAGTATAGTTTTGATGCGCCACCGCTCTTTTTGGTAAACCAAATTTGATCTCGGCGCATAAGGCCGGGGCTCATTAGCTCAAGATTATGGGTGGTAAAAATTAACTGCGCGTCATTTTTGTTAAGCTCAGGGCAGTTAAATATTTTTATGAGAAGTTCTGCGATGTGCGGATGAAAGCTATTTTCGAGTTCATCGATCAATAGTGTGCTGCCCATTTTCAATGAGCTCAGCATTACTGGGAGCATTTTAAAAAGTTGTTGCGTACCTTCAGACTCTTCATCTTTTTCAAGTGCGACGCTTGAACCTTCTCCGGTATCGTGATGAAACATGAAGTTATAGCGGTTTTCCTTGATTATTTGCTCTCTAATCTCCGACGGTATGCCGTCTGGAAAGTTGACTGGACTGAAGTCCATATCCTCTCTTGTGATTTTTGAGACCCCGGTGTCTATGTGTCTCAAAAAGCTTGCGGTTAGCTCAAGTGCACCATCAAGTTCATAAATGTCAGATAGGGAGACTTCATTGTTAAGTCCCCATACTAATATACTTCTGAAATATTTATAAACTTTCCTTATCATGCTGGGTGCGGCAGCGTTGTTGCCAGCCTTGGAAAGGTATAGATTGTTTTTGAAGAATGGGATCTTTTTCATGCCGCCTTTGTAGTGGCCGCCGAACGAGATAGTTTCCCAGGTATCCCCAGGCTTTCGCGTAAATATATTTGCGCGCTGCCGGGAAGGATAAAAGTCTAAGCTTTCCGATAGTACTTCGTGTCTATTAAAGCTTACTGCATAAATATATCTGCGATCACCAGGAATGATGAATTCAATTTCAAATTCTACTGGCGCGTCTTTATGTTCATCCGAGAACAGGAAAGGTTCGTAGCAGGGGATTTTTCTATCTTCTTTGAAGCTATCCGATTCAATAATTATCCAGCGTAGTGCTCTAACAGCAAGTAGTACATTGGATTTACCAGACGCGTTAGCGCCATAAATTACGGCTGACCTGAGTACGCCGATACCATCATCTAGTGGGTAACTGATGTTGCTCAGCAGGTTGGATTTGGGCTGATCCGCGTGCAGGCTCAGCACTGTTTCGTCTCTGAACGACCTGAAATTCTTGAAGCTGAAATCGACGATCATGATCGCCCAATCCTTTACTGGTGAACATTTTCTGCAATTTACCAGAAAAACGTCATGAGTAAGGGATTGTTGTAGTTTTTATGGGGGCGTTCGGTTCAACGGCAGGCAAATAACCGGCATTGGGAGCCTGGAGAGCAGCTCCATAGCGTTCGCGGTCGTGTCTCGTGTGTGGGGGGATTGAGCTAAACGGGGTGGTGCGAAAAGGCATGAGGAAAAGGGGAACAGATTTATTTACAAGCCAATTTGTTTGCTCCTGGCCGGCTTCAGTCTGTTGTGTTCGGCGAGCGTTGGTGGGAATTCATGCGCTGTGAGGCGCAGGCGATCCTTCTCGCATTTCCTTATAGTCGGAAAGCGGCGTATTTCGTGCTCTTATGACGATTTATGCACATTTGGCGCGCCAGATTGATCGGCCTGTTGGGGCTTTCGTGTTTAGAGGCTCTGCATGGTTCGGCATTTAGGAAAGGTGGAGCAGCCCCCAAATTGCTGCCCTGCTTTCGGGCCAGATTTCACGGTGCGAATCAGCAGTGGGCTCCCGCATTTCGGGCATTTTCGTTCAGCTGTGGGATCGCTTCGAAGCTTGAGATTTTGCACGTGCGCGCGGTGTGTAGCGAGGGTGGGTGCGCGACGGCCGGTTTGTAGGGTCTGTCGCATTCCGTGAACCTCAGCCTCGCTAAACACGGGCTGCTGGAATGACTTGATATAGCGGATAAAACCGATGCCCCGGGTTACGTTGGCTGGTACTTCGGTTTTGAAGGTGCTGCCACCGACAAAGGTGATTACCGAGTGCAGGTGCTCGGGGGTAGCTCCGAGGGTGGCTTCTAGGGCCTTAAGGTGCTTGTAGTTCTGTCGTAGTGGGTTCTGAAATTTGAAGCGCTGCTTGTAGATTTGCTGCGTCCACTGCGCCTGGTTCTCTCTACCAAAGATCCAGCCACTCATATTCTTGGTTTCCAGCACAAAGATGCCGTAAGGCGAGAGGAGCACGTGGTCGATCTGTGTCGTGCCGTCTGGCGTGTTCAGCGTGACGTTGTGTAGGCGGCGGTAAATTTGTTTATCCAGCTGAAAATGCGCAAACAACCGTACCAGCAGCTCGCCAATTTGGCCCTTAGCCCAAGGTGTTTTGAGTAGGCTGATCAGCAATAGCACAGGGATAAATGGGCTCAGCGTGCTCCAGAGCTGGGTGATGATAGGCGTGAAGTCCATTTCGCAGTCCTTAGGGCTATCTACCGCCAGGATCTTAGAGAAAGGTGCTGCGTAGGGGGAGGGGAGGGGCGTGAGGCGGTTGTACTGCCGTGTTGGAGCGGTTGCTGTGGTGGCCGCTTGCGAGGTGCCGTAATGGCGTTTGCCTACTATATGCCTACCAATAAAAAACGGGCTAGCGCGCAAGGCGTCTAACCCGTTGTTTTATATGGTGGGCCCACACGGACTCGAACCGTGGACCAAAGGATTATGAGTCCTCTGCTCTAACCGACTGAGCTATAGGCCCCAGAAGGCCGGCGGATTATACAGGCGCCTTTTGCTGGGCGCCAATCGCGGGCTGGGGGCTGAGGAATTTGCGGGCGAAAGTCTCGGCTGGCAGCGCTGCGCTGACGATAAAGCCTTGAATCTGTTCACATCCTTCGGCTGCGAGGAAGTGCTCCTGGGCCTTGGTTTCGACGCCTTCGGCGATGACGGTGAGTTGCATGCTGCGGCCGAGAGCGATGATGGCGCGGCTGATGGCAGCGTCATTGGGGTCGTCCGGCAGGCCACGTACGAACGACTTGTCGATCTTCAGCACATCCAACGGGAGGCGCTTGAGGTAGCTGAGTGAGGAGTAGCCGGTGCCGAAGTCGTCGATGGCCAGCTGCACGCCGAGGGTCTTGAGGCTGTGCAGCACACTGAGTGCTTCTTCTGCCTGGCTCATGATGAAGCTTTCGGTGATTTCCAGTTGCAGGCGCTGGGGCTCGAGTCCAAGTCCTTGGAGGAGCAGCCGCAAGCGTTCCATCAAGAGCGGTTGGCGCAATTGGGCGCCGGCGAGGTTCACCGAGAGTGGGCCGAACGGGGCATGGTCTTCCTGCCATTGCTGCATCTGCCTGCAGGCGTGTTCCAGCACCCAGTCGCCCAGCGGGAGGATCAGGCCGCACTCTTCAGCGAGGGGAATGAAGCGCTCCGGGGGAATCTCGCCGAATTGCGGGTGATACCAGCGCACCAGGGCTTCAGCGCCAACCAGTGTCTGGTGCTGGAGGCTGAACTTGGGCTGGTAGCTGAGGGACAATTCATTGCGTTCCAGCGCGCGGCGCAGTTCGGTCTCGAGGGCCATCCGCTCGGTCGCCTGGCTGGTGAGGTCGCGGGTGTAGAACTCGATGCGATTGCGGCCGCGGGCCTTGGCCCGGTACATGGCGGCGTCGGCATTCTTGACCACGGTGGCGACGTCGAGGCCGTGTTCGGGGAACAGGCTGATGCCAATGCTGGCACTCATGAAAAACTCGTGCTGGCCGGCAGGGATCGGCGCTTCGAAGCAGGCCAGCAGCTTGTTGGCTACGGTCTGCGCGTCGCTGGCATTGTGTAGGCCGGGCAGGAGAATGATGAATTCATCGCCGCCGAGGCGGGCCACGGTGTCGATGTCGCGCAGTTGTTCGCGAAGACGGGTGGCGATGCCCTTGAGCAGCAGGTCGCCCACGGGGTGGCCAAGGCTGTCGTTGATGTGTTTGAAGCGGTCCAGGTCAATGAACAGGACAGCGCCGTGGTGGTGCTCGGTGGCGGCGTCGGCCAGCGCCAGCTGCAGGCGGCTTTCGAACAGCAGGCGATTGGGTAGGCCGGTCAAGGAGTCGTGGTGGGCCTGGAAGTCGAGCCGTGCCTGGGCGTGCTTGAGTGGCGAGATATCGGCGAATACGCCGACGTAGTGGGTGACCTGCTGGTGGCGGTCGCGCACAGCGCTGATGGTGAGCCATTCGGGGTAGGGCTCACCGTTCCTGCGGCGGTTCCAGATTTCGCCCTGCCAGTGCCCCTCGCGCTCGAGCTGGTGCCACATTGCCGCGTAGAAAGCGCTGTCGTGCTGGCCGGAGGCGAGCATGCGCGGTGATTGGCCGAGAGCCTCGCTTTCGCTGTATCCGGTGATCTCGCTGAAGGCACGGTTGACGGCCGTGATGCGTTGTTCGGTGTCGGTGATCATCACGCCTTCGGCCGTACTTTCGAACACGGTGGCGGCTTGCAGCAGCTTTTCCTGCATTTGCTGGCGCTCGGTGACATCGCGGGCAATGGTCAGCATGCAGGGTTCGCCGCCAATAGGAATCGGCTGAGCGGAAAGCTCGCAGATTCGTATCTGGCCAGCCTTGGTGCGTACGGCGGTGGTGAAGTGATACAGGCTGCCCTGGTCGTGGATCGCCTGGATCATGAGCTTGCGGTCGGCCGGGTTGGCCCACAGGCCGAGCTCGAGGGTGGAGCGGTCGGCGATCTCGCGCTGGCTGTAGCCGGTGATCCGGGTGAAGCCATCGTTGGCTTCCAGCAGGCGCCCGTCGCTGATGCGGGTGATGAGCAGCCCGTCCGGCGAGGCGTGGAAGGCACTGGCGAATTTTTCTTCGGAGACTTGAAGCAGTTGCTGGGTTTCTTTGAGCTGGGTGACGTCGCGGACCACGACTACTAGCGCGGGGGTGTTGTCGAGGTCGATGTTCTGGGCAGAAATCAGCCCGATGAAGGTTTCGCCGTTGGCGCGGCGGAAGGGCATTTCCAGGTTGTGCAGCGGATTGCCCTGCTGCAGACGCTGGAGGAGCTTCGGACCAATGCCGGGAATGCCCCAGATATCGAGTTCGGTGGCGGTGCGACCAAGGGCCTCACTGGCCTTGAGTCCAATCTGCTGCTCGAAGGTCTGGTTGATCGCCAGGAGGCTGCCGTCAGTGCGTCGTGCGATGACGATGATGTCGGGGCAGTTGTGGAACACCGAGGCGAACTTCTGCTCGGAGAGTTGCAGCGCCTGTTCGGTCTGCTTGGTCTCGGTGATGTCGATCATCAGGCCGCGCATCATCTGTGTCTCACCGTGGGGGATGAGGGTGATGATGTCTCGCACCCAGAGCACTCGGCCGTCCGCGGCGATCATGCGGTAGTCGAGGCTGTGGTCGCGGCCGGCGATGGTTTCCGCTTCGCAGAAGGCATTGGCCCATCCAGCGTCGTCGGGGTGCAGGGTGCGGCGCCAGAACCCCTGTTCCAGCCAGTCGCTCAAGGGGTAGCCGAGCAAGCGTTCGGCATGGGGCGAGACGTAGGTGTAGCAGTAGTCTTCGACGCGCATCTCCCAGGCGATGGCATTGAGGCTTTCCACCAGGCCGCGATAGTGCTGTTCGCTGCTTCGCAGCTCATCCTGCAGGGCGGCGCGGCTGGTCATTTCATTGCTGAGACGGCGATTGACGCGCATGACGAATGCAAGCACACCGGCCAGCAGCAGCAGTGCCGGAAGGCCGTAGAGCAGGATGCGGTTCCAGTCGATGTGCTGGTAGAGGGCGTCGCCCACCCAGCGCTCCTGGATGGCAGCGGTTTCTTCCGGGGTGATCTCGGCGAATACCCGGTCGAGGATGCCGGCCAGCAGCGGATGGATCTTCGGTGTCGCCATGGCCAACTGGTAGCGATAGGGCGTTTCGCCGCTGATGCTGATGCCGTTCAGCTTGAGCTGGCGCAGGCTCCAGACGCTGGACGCGAGGTCGCCGACGAAGGCATCTACCTCACCGGTAGCCAGGGCCAGGAGCGCGGCGGCGACTGTGGGGTAGCCCTGCAAGCTCAGGTCGGGGTGCTGGTTACGCAGGAGTTCATGGGGGGCGTAATCGGATACGACCCCGACGCGCAGACCGTAGAGGTCCTGGATGTTCGAAGGCCGTGGGCCCTTGGTCTGGGACAGGATGGCGATGGGGAAGTCGAGGTATGGACGGGTGAAATTCAGGTACTGCTGGCGCTCCGGGGTGGACATGACGCCGGGCAGGATATCCAGCTCACCCTCGCGTGCTCGCTTGAGCACTTCTGCCCAACTGCTGGACTCGACCGGGGTGAGCTTCAGATTCAGCTTGCGGCGGATCAACTCGACATAGTCGGCAGCCAGGCCTTGGTGACGGCCGTGGGCGTCCCGGAATTCGAAGGGGGGCCAGGAGGTGTCTATGCCCAGTTGCAGCTCGCCGTGATTGTCGAGCCAGGCCTGTTCTTCCGGGGTGAGCGTCAGGGCGCCGGCCGGGAAGGTCCAGAGTGCCAGCCAGAACATCAGTAGGGCCCGCGCTCGCGCCATTGGCGGCCTCGTTCCTTGAAGGGATGTCAGACACGAAGTGTAGACGTGGCCGCTTGCCATCTGGAAGAGAAATGAGCGCGCTGAGCGCTGCTGCACGCAAATGAAAACCCCCGGACTGGCCGGGGGTTGTCGCATCGCTTATTCGTCGAGGAAGGAGCGCAGGTGCTCGCTTCGCGACGGGTGGCGAAGTTTGCGCAACGCCTTGGCTTCAATCTGGCGGATACGCTCACGGGTTACATCGAACTGCTTGCCGACTTCCTCAAGGGTGTGGTCGGTGTTCATGTCGATGCCGAAGCGCATGCGCAGGACCTTGGCTTCACGGGCAGTGAGGCCGGCCAGGACTTCGCGGGTCGCTTCCTTGAGGCTCTCCACTGTGGCTACATCGATCGGGGACTGCATGGTGCTGTCCTCGATGAAGTCGCCCAAATGAGAGTCTTCGTCGTCGCCAATCGGGGTTTCCATGGAGATCGGCTCTTTGGCGATCTTCAGTACCTTGCGGATCTTGTCCTCAGGCATCTCCATGCGCTCGCCAAGCTCTTCCGGAGTGGGCTCGCGGCCCATTTCCTGCAGCATCTGACGGGAGATGCGGTTGAGCTTGTTGATGGTCTCGATCATGTGCACCGGAATACGGATGGTGCGTGCCTGGTCGGCGATCGAGCGAGTGATCGCCTGACGGATCCACCAGGTGGCATAGGTCGAGAACTTGTAGCCGCGACGGTATTCGAACTTGTCCACCGCCTTCATCAGGCCGATGTTGCCTTCCTGAATCAGGTCGAGGAATTGCAGGCCGCGGTTGGTGTACTTCTTGGCGATGGAGATCACGAGACGCAGGTTGGCCTCGACCATCTCTTTCTTCGCCCGGCGAGCCTTGGCTTCGCCGATGGACATGCGACGGTTGACGTCCTTGATCTCGTTGACGGTCAGTTCGACCTCGTTCTCGAGATCCACCAGCTTCTGCTGGTTGCGCTTGATGTCGTCCACCAGCTTGCCGATGGCTTCGGCGTACTTGGCCTTGCCCTTGGCCAGGCCGTCGGCCCAGTCGAGGTCGACTTCGTTGCCCGGGAACAGGCGCAGGAAGTCGGCACGCGGCATACGGGCATCACGCACGCAGAGCTGCATGATGGCGCGTTCCTGGCCGCGGACGCGATCCAGGGCGCTGCGGACTTTTTCCACAAGGGCGTCGAACTGCTTCGGCACCAGCTTGATCGGCATGAAGAGCTCGGCCAGGGCCAGCAGCTCCTCGGTGGCCTGCTTGCTGTTGCGACCGTGCTTCTTCAGGGCCTTCTTGGCCTTTTCGAGCTGGTCGGAAACTGCGGTGAAGCGGCGCAGGGCTTCTTCCGGGTCAGGACCGCCGTCGCCTTCTTCCTCTGCGTCGTCGCCGTCGCCTTCTTCGTCTTCCTCGTCGTCCTTTTCCTTGGCCTTGGCGGAATCGTCCTTCAGCTCGACAGGCTCGACCTCTTCGGCCGGCAGGGTGCCGTCGTCCGGGTCGATATAGCCGCTGAGAACGTCGGACAGGCGACCACCTTCACTGGTGATGCGCTGATAGTCGGCGAGAATGCCGTCGACAGCGCCAGGGAAGTGGGCGATCGCGCTCATGACTTCGCGGATGCCTTCCTCGATGCGTTTGGCGATTTCGATCTCGCCTTCGCGGGTCAGCAGTTCCACGGTACCCATTTCACGCATGTACATGCGCACAGGGTCGGTAGTGCGGCCGATGTCGGTTTCCACCGCAGCGAGTGCGGCTGCGGCTTCTTCGGCTGCGGCTTCGTCGGTGTCGGCTTCGGCCAGCAACAGGGCATCCGCATCCGGAGCACTCTCGAATACGTTGATCCCCATGTCGTTGATCATGCGGATGATGTCTTCCACCTGTTCCGGATCGGAAATATCCTCCGGCAGGTGGTCGTTGACCTCCGCGTAAGTCAGGTATCCCTGCTCACGGCCACGGGCGATCAACTCTTTGAGGCGAGACTGCTGTTGCGCTTTTCCGGACATAGCACCCTATCCACTTAAGGTCTTGGCGGGCTGAAAACAAGCCGAGGATTATACCTGATCCGGGGCCTTACGCGCCAGTTGAGGTCGGAGTCAGGGGAGAAGTGTTGCGGTTGAGAAGATCGCGCAGCTGATCTTTTTCCTCTGCGCTGAGTTCGCTTTGCCGCGCTTTCCGCAGCAGATTTTCCAGGCGGCGTTCCCGCTGGCGAGCCGACAACCTAGTTATAGTGTCGAAAAACTGTTGTTCAAGGTTGTCTTCGGAAATCAGCCATTCCTTTTCCGCCAGAGCCCGTAACAGACGGCCCTGATCGGTACCGTGCCAGCGCGCTATCAGCTGCAGCGAACGAAGTTTCGGATTTTTCTGAACGGCTTCAACGAGCGACACCATGAGTTGGGCGTACGTGTCGTCTTCGGCTGCGAAGTGGCTGGCATCCTCGACCTTCTGCGCCAATGACGGATGGTGCAGCAAGGTGCGCAATGCCGTGAGGGTAGGGGATTCCACTTTCACCTCTGTGCGCGGCGGCCGCTTGAAATCATCGCGTCCCTGCTTGCTCCACTTCTTGCCGTCTTTTTTCCAATCGTCCTTTTTCCAGCCTTCCTTGCGCCGTTCGTCCTTCTGCCAATTTCCTGGTTGTGCGGCTGGCTGCTCGAAGTAGTGCGAATGGTCCGGCTCGTGTTGCTGGTCGTCGTAGCCCGCGAAGGATGCGTAGTACGCGTCGTCTGGATGGCTGAGACTCTCGCTGCTGACTGGCGCACTGCGGGCGAACTGGCCGAGTGCCTCGCCGTTGAGCCCGGTGATCTCGGCCAGCCGCTGGCGCATCAGGGCCTTGAGGTTGGCGCCTGGAATCCTCTCGATCAGTGGGGCGGCCAACGTAGCCAGGTGGGCCTTGCCTTCCAGGGAAGTGGGGTCGGCTTCCTGGGTCAGTTGCTGGAAGAAATAGTCCGCGAGCGGTTGCGCGTGCTGGTTGATTCGCGCCCTGAAGGCATCGGTGCCTTCCTTGCGGACCAGGCTATCCGGGTCTTCGCCCTCGGGCAGGAACAGGAAGCGCGCACGGCGTCCATCCTCAAGGCCGGACAGGGCTGCTTCCAGGGCGCGCCAGGCAGCCTTGCGCCCGGCTTGGTCGCCGTCGAAGCAGAAGAGAATGTTCGGCACCAGTCGGAACAGGCGGCGGATATGTTCTTCGCTGGTGGCTGTGCCCAGTGTTGCAACGGCATTACGCAGGCCCTGCTGGGCCAGGGCGATGACATCCATATAACCCTCGACGACCATGATTTCGTCGAGGTTGCGATTGTGCTTGCGTGCTTCGAACAGCCCGTAGAGCTCCTGGCTCTTATGGAAAACAGGGGTTTCCGGCGAGTTCAGGTATTTGGGCTTGTCGTCGCCAAGCACGCGCCCCCCGAAGGCGATGATGCGTCCACGGCTGTCGCGGATCGGAAATATCACGCGGTCGCGGAAGCGGTCGTAGCGCTTGCCCGAGTCGGCGTTCTCGATCAGTAGGCCGGCATCGATCATGTGCTTCTGCTGCAGGCTGTCGCCGCCCATGTGCTTGAGCAGGTTGTCCCAACCGGGCGGAGCGAAGCCGAGGGCAAAGTCGCGGGCTATTTCGCCGGTCAAGCCGCGCCCTTTCAGGTACTCGACGGCGGCCTTGCGAGTCGGATGCTGTTTCAGTGCGTGGCGGTAGTAATCGGATGCGGCGGTGAGCAGGGCGTAGAGCGGTGAATCGCTGGGCTGGCGCGGCCCACTGCTACGGCTGCCTTCTTCTCTTGGGACTTCCAGGCCTGCGCGCTTGGCCAGTTCCTCGACCGCCTGGGGGAATTCCAGGTGATCGTGATCCATGACGAAGCCGAGGGCATTGCCGCCGGCGCCGCAGCCGAAGCAGTAGTAGAACTGCTTGTCCGGGCTGACGCTGAAGGATGGTGTCTTTTCGTTATGGAATGGGCAGCGAGCAGTGTAGTTCTTGCCGGCCTTTTTCAGTTGCACGCGCGCGCCGACCACTTCGACTATGTCGGTGCGGTTCAGCAGGTCGTCGATGAAGCCTTGGGGGATCAGGCCGGCCATAGGGTGCTCGGGGCGCAGGAAGGTTCAAAGCATACTCGCGGCCGGTCGGAGGCGACAGAAGCGAGGTTAAGGCTGAAAAGCAAAAAACTCCGCGATTCGCCGGAGCGAAGCGGAGTTTCCTGTGTGCCCAGCATGCACTCGCCCGGCCGGAGCCGGGCGATGCGTGAGCGTGCGGCGTAGCCTGCTAACTCAGTACAGGCGCTCGCGGCGACGCTGCTCGCGCTGCACTTTCTTGGCGTGACGCTTGACCGCGGCGGCGGCTTTGCGCTTGCGCTCTGCAGTGGGCTTCTCGTAGAACTCACGGCTGCGAACTTCGGCCAGTACGCCGGCTTTCTCGCAGGAGCGCTTGAAACGACGCAGAGCTACGTCGAAGGGTTCGTTCTCTTTAACTTTGACGGCTGGCATCCAGGTCGTACCTTCATCAATTACCGAATGGTCGACGCATTCCGGCAAAAGCTGGCTCGGTGGCGCGTCGGATTTCAAGGGCTGCGGATATTAACGCCTCAGGGCACGGAATGCAAAGCCTTCAGTCGAAAACCGCTGGTCGGCGCTGGGGGTGGCGATTATGATTCGCGCCTTCTTCTTTTACCAGGCCAGAAAGGCTCGTACCCATGCTAGTGCTGGGGTTGGAAACCTCTTGCGACGAAACCGGCGTCGCACTTTACGACAGCGAACGCGGCCTTCTGGCTGACGCGCTGTTCAGTCAGATCGACCTGCATCGGGTCTACGGCGGGGTCGTGCCCGAACTGGCTTCCCGCGACCACGTGAAGCGCCTGCTGCCGCTGCTGCGCGAAGTGCTGGAAGAGGCCGGTCGCAAGCCCGAGGATATCGACGGTATCGCCTACACAGCGGGTCCCGGCCTGGTTGGTGCGCTGCTGGTGGGGGCCTCCTGCGCCCAGGCGCTGGCATTCGCCTGGGGCGTGCCGGCGCTCGGTGTGCACCATATGGAAGGCCATCTGCTGGCGCCCATGCTGGAAGAAACGCCACCGGAGTTCCCGTTCGTCGCCTTGCTGGTTTCGGGTGGTCACACCCAACTGGTACGGGTGGATGGTATTGGCCGTTACCAGCTGCTCGGCGAGTCGGTGGACGATGCCGCGGGCGAGGCCTTCGACAAGACGGCCAAGCTGATCGGCCTCGGCTATCCGGGTGGCCCGGAAATCGCGCGACTGGCCCAGAGCGGCACGCCTGGCCGCTTCGTGTTCCCGCGACCGATGACCGATCGTCCCGGCCTGGACTTCTCATTCAGCGGCCTCAAGACCTTTGCCCTCAATACCTGGCAGCGTTGCCGCGATGCTGGGGACGACGGCGAACAAACCCGTTGCGACATCGCTCTGGCCTTCGAACAGGCGGTGGTGGAGACTCTCACCATCAAATGCCGTCGGGCGCTAAAGCAGACCGGTCTCAAGCGTCTGGTGATCGCGGGCGGTGTCAGCGCCAACCAGTCGTTGCGCCAGTCGCTGGGCAAGATGCTCGGCGAACTGAAGGGTGATGTGTTTTATGCCCGGCCGCGTTTCTGCACTGACAACGGCGCGATGATCGCTTACGCCGGCTGCCAGCGTTTGCTGGCGGGCCAACAGGATGGTCCGGCGATAGGTGTGCAGGCGCGTTGGTCGATGGAGCAGTTGCCACCCGTCTGACGACGGGTGAGCCGATTTCACTCGGTCATTCAGAAATGCCGTTCGCGTCCGGCGAAAAGGTCGCGTAGATTTCCTCGATGGCGCCAGACGATGAGTCCGGTCAGCACTGTCATTGGCAGTAGCGCGCCAGGTTGCTGCCAGGCCAGCAAAGGCAGGGTTAGCGGCGTGGCGATAAGAGCCGCCAGCGAACTGGTGCGGGTCAGGTAGAACGTCAACAACCAGGCGCAGATGGCTAGAAGTGCCGCCGGAGGATAAAGGCCGAGCAGCATGCCGGCGGCGGTGGCCACGCCCTTGCCGCCGCGAAAGCGGAAGTACAGGGGATAGAGGTGCCCGACCACTGCTGCGAGGCCGACCCAGGCTTGCTGCTGGATGTCGAAGCCACAGAGTTGGGCGACCAGTACCGGCAACAAGCCTTTGAGCAGGTCGCCAAGCAGGGTCAGGATCGCAAGTTTCTTTCCCGCCACCCGCAGCATGTTGGTGGCGCCAGGGTTGCCGGAACCCTGGGCACGTGGGTCGCCCGTGCCGAATAGTCGGCTGAGCAGAATGGCGAAGGACAACGATCCGAGCAGGTAGGCGAGAGTCGCCAGCAGCCAAAACATGGTATCCATTCCGGGGCGAGGAAGTCCCGATTCTAGCGGGGCAGCACTGACGTGGACACGGTTTTCATCGAGGGTCTGGAAGTGGACACCGTAATCGGTGCCTATGACTGGGAACGCAGTATCCGTCAGTGCCTGCGGCTGGACCTGCAGCTGGCCTGGGACAACCGACCGGCCGCCGCTGGCGATGACCTCGAGAAAGCACTCGACTACGCCGCCGTTTCCCAGCGCATCCAGGCCTTCGCCGCCGAGGCGCAGTACCTTCTGGTGGAGACCTTCGCCGAGCGCCTGGTGGCGGTGCTGATGGCGGAGTTCAACATCCCCTGGGTTCGTCTGAAGCTGCACAAGCCTGGTGCCGTACCGGCGGCCAGCAGTGTTGGTGTGGAGATCGAGCGCGGATGCCGCTGACGCCTATCTACCTCGGTCTCGGCAGCAATATCGAGCGCGAGAGGAACCTGACCGCAGGGCTTGAAGCGCTGGACGGATTCCTCCAGGACATTCGCTGTTCCCCGGTGTTCGAGAGCTTCCCTGTGGGCATCAAGAGCGGGAATTTCTTCAATTTCGTGGTGACCGCCCTTACCGACCTGTCCCTGCATGAGCTGGATCGCCGTCTGAAGGAGATCGAGGCTGACAACGGTCGCTATGCGCCAGGTCGCAAAGGCCTGCCGCTGGATATCGACGTGTTGCTGTATGGCGACCGTGTGGGGAATTTCGACGGACTTGTCCTGCCGCGCCCGGAAGTGCTGAAGAACGCCTTCGTTCTCTGGCCTCTGGCGCTGCTGGCGCCTGAGCTGAAGCACCCCGGTGAACATCGCCGCTTCGCTGAACTCTGGGAAAACGCCGCCATCGAGCAGGCACTCTGGCCTGCGTCCTTCTCCTGGCGCGGCGTCGAACTGACGCCGCCTGGGCTGATTCAAGCCTTCCCGCAGCCTTCCTTGTAGGCCTTGAGGGTCTTGAGGCGCTCGCCCTTGAGCGCTTCGCCCAATTCGGCTCCTTTAAGTCCCTTATCAAGAAGGGGTTGTACGGCAACTTTCCGTGCGGCCTGCGCTGCACCGAGCAGGTAGGCCGCTTGTGGATAGTCTCGCTGCTCCAGACCGGTGCGACCGCGGGCGTCCATCTCGCTGGCCGCGACGAACTCTTCGAAGCGCTGCGGCCGGCGGTAGACGTCGAAGCTTTGCAGGAGCTCCAGCAAGGTGGATGCACGCAGTTCCAGGGCGCGATGGGCGTGAGTGTGATACTCGCCCACCAGCAACGCCAGTTCCTGGCAGTCGCGGGGTGCCTTGCAACGCTCGTTGATAGCCTGGATCAGTTTCAGCCCGCGTTTCTCGTGGGCGATGTGCTGGGGCCATTCTTCCGCTGGTGTCAGGCCCTTGCCCAGATCATGCAGCAGGCAGGCCCAGCGCACGGTCAGCGGCTGGTCGTGCTCGGCGCACTGGCGCAGGACGTTTAGCACGTGTACGCCGGTGTCCACTTCGGGATGATGTTTCGCCGGCTGCGGCACGCCAAACAGGCTGTCCACCTCTGGCAGCCAGGCTGCCAGGGCGCCGCAGTCATGCAGCACCTGGATGAATACGTCCGGGCGTGACTCCATCAGGGCGCGAGATATTTCCTTCCAGCTGCGCTCCGGTGTGAGGGCGTTCAGCTCGCCCGATTCGGCGATCTGCCGCATCAACTCCAGGGTCTCATTTGCGACGGTGAAGCCGAGGGGCGCATAGCGCGCGGCGAAGCGCGCAACACGCAGGACCCGCAGGGGGTCCTCGGCGAAGGCAGGGGAGACATGGCGCAAGACGCGGGATTCGAGGTCTTTCTGGCCGCCATACGGGTCGATTACGTTGCCGTGGTCATCTTCCGCCATCGCGTTGACCGTGAGGTCGCGGCGGATCAGGTCCTGTTCCAGGGTCACGTCCGGGCTGGCATGGAAGGTGAAACCACCATAGCCGCGGCCACTCTTGCGCTCGGTGCGCGCCAGCGCATATTCGTCGCCCGTTTGTGGATGCAGGAACACCGGAAAGTCCGCACCCACCGGACGGTAACCCTTTTCCAGCATCTCTTCGGCGGTTGCGCCCACCACGACCCAGTCATTCTCGGTGACCGGACGGTTCAACAGGCGGTCGCGAACCGCGCCACCGACTTTGTATATCTGCATGTATTGCCTCCGTGGCTGCGGAGGATAGCAGCCTAGCGGGCTGCAGGAATCTGCCCGACCAGGGCCCTTGCGGCGTTTTCCAGCAGTTCGGCGCTGTCCCGGGAAGGGCTGAGGCCGGTGCTGGCCAAGCCTTCCCAAAGTACGTTGCCGGCAGGGTCGGTCAAGCGCAGGCGCAATGTGCCGGTCTCATCACGTAGTCGGTGGATGGCCTGGTAGGGGCCAAGGGGGCTGGGTGGTGCCTGATTGACCTTGAATTCCAGCGGTTGGTTGTTCACCGCCAGCCAGTAGTACACCCGCAGCTGGGCATCGCTGTCGGCGCGATAACCGCGGGCCTCCAGTTCCTGACGGATCAGAGGGGTGAGCTGGGTATAGCGCTCTGGATAGGGCAACTCGCCGTTCACCGCCTGCTCCGGCGGAATCAGCGCAAAGCTGCTGCGTCCGGCCAGTTCGGTACTGGCCGGTTGCAGGATGCGAATCTGCGGGATGGAGGTGGTGCAGGTGGCCAGGGCCAGACACAGCAGCAGGACGAAGTACAGGCGCATCTGAGGACGGCTCCCATATGGGTGAACCGCATGCTCGGCGTGTGCCGGGCACGCGGTCAACCGATCAAATGGGTGGAATGATCAGGTCCAGGCGTGGGTATTCCCCGTCCTCAGTGCGCTCCCCCTTTGGGGGGACGTGATGACTCCCTGTGATCTGTTCACCGTGGCGCGTTTCCAGGTGGATATCGAAGCCCCAAAGACGGTGCAGGTGCTTGAGTACCTCCTCGGTGGACTCGCCCAGGGGTTTGCGGTCGTGCTGCTGGTGGCGCAGCGTCAGCGAGCGATCACCACGGCGGTCGACGCTCCAGATCTGCACGTTGGGTTCGCGGTTCCCGAGGTTGTACTGGGCAGCCAGGGTTTCGCGGATCAGCTTGTAACCCTGTTCGTCGTGAATGGCAGGTACGAACAGCTCATCCTTCTGATCGTCGTCGAGAATGCTGAACAGCTTGAAGTCGCGGATCACCTTGGGTGAGAGGAACTGCAGGATGAAGCTTTCGTCCTTGAAACTGTTCATGGCGAACTTGAGCGTCGACAGCCAGTCACTGCCGGCGATGTCCGGGAACCAGTGGCGGTCTTCCTCCGTGGGTTCCTCGCAGATGCGGCGGATGTCGCGGTACATCGCGAAGCCCAGGGCGTAGGGGTTGATGCCGCTGTAGTAGGGGCTGTCGAAGGGCGGCTGATAGACCACGCTGGTATGGGATTGCAGGAATTCCATCATGAAACCGTCGGTGACCAGGCCTTCGTCGTACAGGTCATTGAGGAGGGTGTAGTGCCAGAAGGTGGCCCAGCCTTCGTTCATCACCTGGGTTTGGCGCTGTGGATAGAAATACTGGGCGACCTTGCGCACGATACGCACGACTTCCCGCTGCCAGGGTTCCAGTAGCGGGGCGTGCTTCTCGATGAAGTAGAGGATGTTTTCCTGCGGCTCCGCGGGGAAGCGCTGGTTGTCCCGCTCGCCGCCCTTGCCGGCACCCTTGGGAATGGTGCGCCAGAGATCGTTGATCTGCTTCTGCAGGTGTTCTTCTCGGTCCTTCTGCCGACGCCGTTCCTCTTCGGCTGAAATGGGGTAGGGGCGCTTGTAGCGGTCCACGCCGTAGTTCATCAGGGCGTGGCAGGAATCGAGCAGGTCTTCCACCGCGTCGATGCCGTGGCGCTCTTCGCACTGGTTGATGTACTGCTTGGCGAACACCAGGTAGTCGATGATCGAACTGGCATCGGTCCAGGTGCGGAACAGGTAGTTGCCCTTGAAGAAGCTGTTGTGGCCGTAGCAGGCATGGGCGATGACCAGGGCCTGCATGGTGATGGTGTTCTCTTCCATCAGATAGGCGATGCAGGGGTCGGAGTTGATCACGATCTCGTATGCCAGACCCATCTGGCCGCGCGAGTAACCTTTCTCGGTTGCAAGGAAATGCTTGCCGTAGGACCAGTGGTTATAGCCAATAGGCATGCCGACTGAAGCATAGGCATCCATCATCTGCTCGGCGCTTATCACTTCGATCTGGTTTGGGTAAGTGTCCAGCGCGTAGCGCTCGGCGATCCTGCTGATCTCGCGGTCATAGGTGCGGATCAGGTCGAAGGTCCATTCCGACCCTGTGGAGATGGGCTTTCGTTCCTTCTTGCTGGCAGTCATTTCACGCCTCCCCTCAGGTCACGAGCCTGCGATGGAACAGCTCGCGGAACACCGGGTAGATATCCGCCGCCGAGACGATCTGTTGCTGGGCGAAGGTATCGCCGAACGCTTCGCAGACCTGTTCGTACTCGTACCACAGCGCCTGGTGCTCGCGCGGTGTGATCTCGACGTAGGTGTAGTACTGCACGAACGGCATGATCTGCTTGATCAGGATATCCCGGCAGATGGGTGAATCGTCGTTCCAGTTGTCGCCGTCCGAAGCCTGGGCGGCGTAAATGTTCCATTCGTTGATGGGGTAGCGCTCTGCCATGATCTCCTGCATCAGCTTGAGTGCGCTGGAGACTATGGTGCCGCCGGTTTCCCGGGAATAGAAGAATTCCTCCTCGTCCACCTCGCGGGCGCTGGTGTGATGGCGGATGAACACGACCTCGATCTTGTCGTAGTTCCGCTTGAGGAAGAGGTACAGGAGGATGAAGAAGCGCTTGGCGATGTCCTTGGTGGCCTGGGTCATGGAGCCGGACACGTCCATCAGGCAGAACATCACCGCCTTGGACGAGGGATTGGGCTGCTTGACCAGCAGGTTGTACTTGAGGTCGAAGGTGTCGAGGAAGGGGACTCGCTCGATTCTGGCGCGAAGCCTGGCGATTTCCGCCTCAAGCTCCTGGATATCGCCGAAGTTGTCCGGTTCCTCGCGCTTCAGGCGCTCCAGCTCCGCTTTCGCCTCTTTCAGCTTGCCGCGGCTACTGCCGGAAAGTGCGATGCGACGGGCGTGGGCCGAGCGAAGGGTGCGGACGATGTTGATCCGCGATGGATTGCCCTCATTGCTGATCCCGGCGCGGACAGTCTTGAATGTGTCGGAGCCGGTGAGGTGGCGCTTTACCAGGTTGGGTAGCTCAAGGTCCTCGAACATGAAGTCGAGGAACTCCTCCTGAGTGATCTGGAAGACGAAATCGTCCATCCCCTCGCCCTGGTTGCTTGCCTTGCCGCCACCACGCCCACCTCCGCCACCCTGAGGGCGAGGGATGCGGTCACCGCTGGTGAACTCCTTGTTGCCAGGGTGGACGATGGTCTGGCGACCACCGCGACCGTGATGCAGGACGGGCTCGTCGATGTCACGACCGGGGATGCTGATCTGTTCGCCATGCTCCATATCGGTGATGGAACGGCGGCTGACGGCCTCCTCCACGGCCTTCTTGATGTGCTCGCGGTAGCGCCGCAGGAACCGCTGCCGGTTCACGGTGCTCTTGTTCTTCCCGTTCAATCGCCTGTCGATGACGTAACTCATAGACCCCTCCGGGGAGCTTCAGGCTGCAAAGCGCGGAGGACGCCGTACGAGACGGCGCCTCCGGCTGGCGTGTTCCTGGCTTGCAGCTTGAGACTGTTTTACTGCGACTTGCGTACCCGCAGGTACCATTCGGACAGCAGGCGTACCTGTTTCTCCGTATAGCCGCGCTCGACCATGCGTTTGACGAAGTCGTTGTGTTTCTGCTGCTCCTCCTTGCTCCCCTTGGCATTGAAGCTGATGACCGGCAGGAGATCCTCGGTGTTGGAGAACATTTTCTTCTCGATGACCACGCGCAGCTTCTCGTAGCTCAGCCAGCTGGGGTTCTTGCCGTTGTTGTTGGCCCGGGCGCGCAGCACGAAATTGACGATCTCGTTGCGGAAGTCCTTCGGGTTGCTGATGCCGGCCGGCTTCTCGATCTTCTCCAGCTCCTCGTTCAGGGCTACGCGATTGAGGATCTCGCCAGTTTCCGGATCGCGGTATTCCTGATCCTGGATCCAGAAGTCCGCATACAGCACATAGCGGTCGAAGATGTTCTGGCCGTACTCGCTGTAGGACTCGAGATAGGCCGTCTGGATTTCCTTGCCGATGAACTCGATGTAGCGCGGGGCCAGGTATTCCTTGATGTAGCGCAGGTAGCGCTCACGCATCTCTGCCGGGAACTGTTCCTGCTCGATCTGTTGCTCCAGCACATAGAGCAGGTGCACCGGGTTGGCTGCCACTTCGTGCGGGTCGAAGTTGAATACCTTGGAGAGGATCTTGAAGGCGAAACGGGTCGAGAGTCCGTTCATGCCTTCGTCTACGCCTGCGGTATCGCGATACTCCTGGATCGACTTGGCCTTCGGGTCGGTGTCTTTAAGGTTCTCACCGTCGTAGACACGCATCTTCGAATAGATGTTGGAGTTCTCCGGTTCCTTCAGGCGTGACAGCACCGAGAACTGTGCAAGCATGCGCAGGGTGTCCGGCGCGCAGTGGGCATGGGCCAGGGAGCTGCCGACGAGCAGTTTGTCGTAGATCTTGATCTCGTCGGCAACCCGCAGGCAGTAGGGCACCTTGACGATGTAGATCCGGTCGATGAAGGCTTCGTTGTTCTTGTTATTGCGGAAGCTGTGCCATTCCGATTCGTTGGAGTGGGCCAGGATGATGCCGCTGAAGGGCAAGCCGCCCAGGCCCTCGGTGCTGTTGTAATTGCCTTCCTGGGTAGCGGTCAGCAACGGGTGCAGCACCTTGATCGGCGCCTTGAACATCTCGACGAATTCCATCAGGCCCTGGTTGGCCCGGCACAGCGCGCCCGAAAAGCTGTAGGCGTCGGCGTCGTTCTGTGGGAATTCCTCGAGCTTGCGGATATCCACCTTACCCACCAGGGCAGAAATGTCCTGGTTGTTCTCGTCACCGGGCTCGGTCTTGGCGATGGCGATCTGGTTGAGGATCGATGGATAGAGTTTGACCACGCGGAACTTGCTGATATCGCCGCCATACTCATTCAGGCGCTTGGTCGCCCAGGGCGAGATCACTGAACGCAGGTAGCGACGTGGGATGCCGTATTCCTCTTCGAGGATGGCACCGTCCTCATCCGCGTTGAACAGTCCGAGAGGCGATTCGAACACCGGCGAGCCCTTGATGGCGTAGAAGGGAACGCGCTCCATGAGCTGCTTGAGCTTTTCCGCCAGGGACGACTTACCACCACCCACTGGGCCAAGTAGATAGAGAATTTGCTTCTTCTCTTCCAGGCCTTGGGCAGCGTGGCGGAAGTAGGAAACGATCTGGTCGATGCACTCTTCCATGCCATGGAAGTCGGCAAAGGCCGGGTAGCGACGGATCACCTTGTTGGAGAAGATCCGTGACAACCTCGGATCGAGCGAGGTGTCGAGCAGTTCCGGGTCACCGATGGCCATGAGCATACGTTCGGCGGCGGTGGCGTAGGCGCTGCGGTCCTGCTTGCACAGGTCGAGGTATTCCTGAAGGGAATATTCCTCCTGGCGAGTCGCTTCGAAGCGTTGTTGGAAGTGGCTGAAAATGCTCATGACGTCACCTCGCTGGAATCAGGAAGCCGGCGCGGGGTCGGTTATGCGGGTGCGGGCAGTCAGCCGAAGAAGGTCGGCCGATTGAAATCCCCCAGAACACCTGAATGGTCGCTGCCGATGGCCCGGAACCGGTGTACCGGCTCTCCCCTTTTTTGGATGGCCTGAGCTAAGAGTAGTTCGTTATCGGCAAGGTCAAGCGTTACGGGACGATAACAGGGGATTACCGTCCGTCGGAGAAGTGACGCCAAGCCAGTGATGGCGCGGGGTTGCGCCTCACCGAAAAAATTTTATTCGACGCTGCCCTGGGCGACTTCCCCGGGATAGACGCTGCGCCACAGTTCGAAGCCGCCATCGAGGCTGTAGACCTCGGAGAAGCCCTGATGGGCAAGATAGGCGGCCGCGCCTTGGCTGGAGTTGCCGTGATAGCAGGTAACGATCAGCGGCTTTTCGAAGTCGGCCTGGGCGATGAAGTCAGGCAGGGAGTAATTGTCCAGGTGGTGCGAGCCGCTGATGTGACCCAGGGCGAAGCTCTGCGGGTCGCGGATATCCACGACCACGGCGCCTTGTTCGCGCAGGGTCTGCGCCTGTTCAGGCAGGATGCGTTTGAATTCACTCATGGCGGTTCTCCTCGCAGCTGCAGCTGATTTGCTCGCCACTGTCGATATTCAAAAGAGTCATGCTGCCGCCCCAGACGCAACCAGTATCGAGAGCGTACAGGCCGGGTTCATTGCATTTGCCTTCCAGGGCTGCCCAGTGGCCGAAGATGATCTTCTGCCCACGGGTCTTGCGCTCGGGGAAGCTGAACCAGGGGGCAAATCCCGGAGGCGCCGTGTCCAGGCCTTCCTTGGATTTGAGGTCCAGGGTGCCATCGGCACGGCAGAAGCGCATGCGCGTGAAGTAGTTGGTAATGACCCGCAGGCGCGTGACGCCGTGGAGGTCGCTGTCCCACTTGGCTGGCTCGTTGCCATACATGCCGTCGAGAAAGAGGGGCAGGCGGGCATCGTCCCGCAGCGCCTCCTCTACTTCGGCGGCACGTTTCAGCGCCTTCTTGAGCGACCACTGGGGTGGGATGCCGGCGTGAACGAGGGCGATATCCCGTTGCTCGTCGTAGTGCAGCAGTTTCTGCTGGCGTAGCCAGTCCAGCAGTTCGGCGCAGTCCGGTGCTTCGAGGATCTCGCGCAAGGTATCGGCCTTGCGCAGTCGCTCTATGTTGTTGGCCACGGCCAGAAGGTGCAGGTCATGGTTGCCCAGCACACAGACCACGGAGTCGCGGATCGAATATAGGAAGCGCAGGGTTTCCAGCGACTTCGGGCCGCGATTGACCAGATCGCCCACTAGCCAGAGTTCGTCCTTCGCCGGGTCGAATTGCACCCGCTCCAGCAGGCACTTCAGCTGATCCAGGCAACCCTGGAGATCGCCAACTGCATAGGTCGTCATGCCGGTTCTCTCAGTGCAGCGAGCCGGGAACGGCGAGGCGGAAGGGCGCGATGATGGCATCGAAGCGTTTGCCGTCGTCGGCGACCATCTGGTAGCTGCCCTGCATGCTGCCGACTCGTGTGGCCATGACGGTACCGCTGGTGTAGGTATGGCTGGCGCCCGGGTCGATCAGGGGCTGCTGGCCGACTACGCCGGCACCTCGGACTTCCTGCACATGGCCGTCGCCGTCGGTGATCACCCAGTGACGGGTAAGCAGCTTGGCGGGCAGCTCGCCGTTGTTGTGGATGGTCACGGTGTACGCGAAGGCAAAGCGATTCTCGTCCGGCTGCGATTGTTCCGGGAGGAAGCGGGTGACGACACTGACGTCGACCTTGTATCGGGGATCGGACACGCGAAGGCTCTCGAGTAGCTGGATATGAGTCTAGGGTTTGGGGTCTGCTGCAGCCAGTTGATCAGCCAGGCGGACAAAGGCAGCGAGGTCCAATTGTTCCGGACGCAGACCGCCGTCGACACCAGCCGCTTCGATTGCGGCGGCGTCCAGAAGGCCTTTGAGCGTATTGCGCAAGGTCTTGCGGCGTTGGTTGAAGGCTTCACGCACCACGCGCTCAAGCAGGGCGACGTCCTTGGCCGGATGCGGCAGGACCTCGTGCGGAACCAGCCTCACGATGGCTGAATCCACCTTGGGCGGCGGATTGAACGCGCCTGGGCCGACATTGAACAGGTGCTCCACGCGGCAGTGGTACTGGACCATGATCGAAAGCCGGCCCCAGTCGCCGCCGCCCGGCTCGGCAGCCAGGCGCTCCACCACTTCCTTTTGCAGCATGAAGTGCATGTCGCGGATAAGGTCTGCGTGGTCCAGCAGGTGGAAGATCAGCGGCGTGGAAATGTTGTACGGAAGGTTGCCCACTACCCGCAGGCTGTGTGGTTCGGCGTCGAGCCGGCGGAAGTCGAACTTCAGTGCATCGCCCTGATTGAGGCGGAAGTTGGGCAGCTGACCGAACTTGTGCTGCAGGATGGGGATCAGGTCGAGGTCCAGTTCGATCACATCGAGCTGGGCACCACTGCCAAGCAAACCTTCGGTGAGCGCGCCCTGGCCTGGGCCGATTTCCAGCAGGCGCTCGCCTTCGCGGGCGTGGATGCTGCGCAGGATGCGATAGATGACGCCAGCGTCGTGCAGGAAGTTCTGGCCGAAGCGCTTGCGCGCGCGGTGTTGGTAGTGTTCGGACATCGAAGGCTCCGGGCCTTGAGGCCAGGCCGAAGGGCCTGGCGTGGAAACTGAATCGCGCAGTTTATCAGGCCCCAGCCCGCGCCGCCTAAGACAGGACGTTAAAGCGGCGCGGGAGGCTGGATCAATGACTGCGTTGCTGTGCGGCCGCCATCTGGTAGGCCGTCTCCAGGGCGACTTCCAGGCTGCCGCAATCGATGCGGCCAGTGCCGGCCAAGTCCAGCGCGGTGCCATGGTCCACCGAGGTACGAATGATCGGCAGACCCAGGGTAACGTTCACCGCTGCGCCGAAGCCCTTGTACTTCAGCACCGGCAGGCCTTGGTCGTGGTACATGGCGAGCACTGCGTCGCAATGTTCGAGGTGCTTCGGCGTGAACAATGTGTCGGCCGGTAGCGGGCCGATCAGGTTCAGTCCTTCGGCGCGCAGGCCTTCCAGGGTTGGCTCGATGACCTCCAGCTCTTCCCGGCCGAGGTGGCCGCCTTCACCCGCGTGCGGGTTCAGGCCGCAGACCAGAATGCGTGGCTGGGTGATGCCGAACTTGTTCACCAGGTCGGCATGCAGGATGCGGCTGACGCGTTGCAGTCGCTCCGGGGTAATTGCCGCGGCGACGTCCTTGAGGGGCAGGTGAGTGGTCACCAGGGCTACGCGCAGGCCGCGAGTTGCCAGCATCATCACCACCTGGCGGGTCGCGGTGAGGTCGGCGAGGAACTCGGTATGCCCGGAGAAGGCAATGCCGGCTTCATTGATCACGCCCTTGTGCACTGGCGCGGTGATCATCCCGGCGAACAGCCCGTCGAGGCAGCCCTGACCTGCGCGGGTCAAGGTTTCCAGCACATAGTCAGCATTGGACGGCGACAGTTGGCCGGGAATGGCCGGGGTGCGCAGAGGCGTGTCCCACACATACAGGCTGCCAGCAGGGGCTGGTGTTTCTGGTAGCCGGGCCGGATCGACGTCAATCAGCTGAGTGGGCAGGCCCAATTCGGCAGCACGCTGTGCAAGCAGTTCGCGGCTGGCGACGGCAATCAGGGCATGAGGTTGGGCAGTGCGGGAGAGGAGCAGGCAGAGGTCGGGACCGATGCCGGCGGGTTCACCGGGGGTGAGCGCGAAACGAAGGGGAGTCATGGCGAGTCCTGTGCAGGGGGCCGATACGCTGGCGGGGATTGTACCGCCAGCGCACGGCTGAGACTCGCTTGGGATTTACAGCTTGGTTTCGACGTAGGCTTCGTCGCGGATCTGGCGCAGCCAGGCCTGCAGTTCTTCGTCGTATTTGCGGTTGCGCAGGATGTTCATGGCCTGCTGTTCGCGGAACTTCTCGCTGCTGTCGGTAGCGCGGCGACCCATCACTTCCAGTACATGCCAGCCATAGGCGCTCTTGAACGGCTTGGAGAGCTCGCCGGCTGGGGTCTTGCCCATGACTTCGCGGAACTCCGGCACCAGGGCATTGGGGTCGATCCAATTCAGGTCGCCGCCGTTGAGGGCCGAACCCGGGTCTTCGGAGAAGCTCTTGGCCAGTTCGCCGAAGTCTTCGCCAGATTGGATGCGCTCGTAAAGACGCTCGGCAAGGCGCTTGGTGTCTGCTTCGCTGCGAATTTCACTGGGCTTGAGCAGGATGTGGCGAACATGCACTTCGTCGCGAACCAGGGTGTCGCCACCGCGCTTATCCAGCAGCTTCAGGATAATGAAGCCGCCCGGAGTGCGGACGGGCTCGGTAACCTGGCCGGGCCGCAGGGCGCTGATCATGCCGTCGAAGGGCGGGGGCAATTGGGCCGCCTTGCGCCAGCCAATTTCGCCGCCTTCCAGAGCGGTTTCGCCGGCGGAGCGAGAAATGGCCAGCTGGGCGAAGTCGGCGCCTTGCTGGAGCTGCTGGTACAGCTCCTGGGCCTGGCGCTCGGCAGCCTGGATGGTGCTGGGCGAGGAGCCTTCCGGTACAGGGATCAGGATGTTGGCCAGGCGAAACTCTTCCGACAGCTGGATCTTGCCCATATCGGAAGTCAGGAAGTTCTGTACTTCCTGATCGGTGACCTGGATACGTTCAGCCACGCGGCGCTGGCGTACACGACTGATGACCATTTCGCGACGAACCTGGTCGCGTGCATCGTCATAGGACAGACCGTCACGAGCGAGCGCGCCGCGGAACTGCTCGACCGTCATGCCATTGCGCTGGGCGATGGCTTCGATGGCCTGGTTCAGTTCTTCGTCAGCGATACGGATGCCGGAGCGATCGCCAATCTGCAGCTGGATGTTCTCGATGATCAGGCGCTCCAGCACCTGCTGGCTGAGCACGTGCTCAGGCGGCAGGGAAGCACCGCGCTTGGCGATGGTTTGCTGTACTTCACGCAGGCGCTGGTCCAGCTGGCTCTGCATGATCACATCGTTGTCGACAATGGCGACCACACGGTCGATGGAGCGAACCTCGGCGTGCGCGAGGCCGCCGAGGATCAGGGCACCCAACAGCAGTGGGCGCAGACAATCAGAGAGCTTGGTCTTCACGTTCACGGTAACCTTGAATGCCTTTATCCAGGAAGCTTTCGGTCTGGTTGCCCACGACGCCACCGAGACCTTTGAGGACGATCTGCAGGAAGATCCCGCGGTCGCCGCTTTCGTTGGTCGGGTCCGGTGTCTGGTCGAATTCGTCGTAGTCGACCCAGTAGCGGTTGATCAGGCGCAGCTTCCAGCAGCAACTGTCGTACTCGAAGCCGCCAAAGGCTTCCAGCGTACGGTTGCGGTTGTAGTCGTACTGCCAGCGAGCGATGGCGCTCCACTGTGGGACCACCGGCCAGATGACGGAAAAGTCATGTTGGCTGATCTTGTAGTAGTCCTCGATGAAGCCCGGGGTGCCCGGAGTACCGAAGTCGCCACCGCCTACGTTCCAGGTACCGGTGGACTGGTCGAAGCGGATGGTGTCATTGCGGTAGCGATAGCCAGCGTTGACCACCTTGTTCGGATTGTCTTCAGGCTGGTAGTGGAACATCGCACTGCCGGAGCGGGTGCGGTGGGAGTCCGGGTCCCAGTTGAAGTCCGAATTGAAGCGCCAGTCGCGGTTGAAGCGGTACATGTACTCCAGCGCGTAGGGGGAGACCGACGACGTATAGTCCGCACGATCCTTCATTGGAGATGTGCCTGGGCGTCCGCTGAAATTGTCCGGCAGGGTTACTTCTCGATCCTTGAAGTAGAAGGCCTGGCCGATGCTGAATCGTTGCCGCTCGAAGCCGTTCGACTCGATCCAGCGATTGGTTGCTCCTAGGGATAGCTGGTTGGCGTCGCCAATGCGGTCGCGACCACTGAAGCGGTTGTCACGCCACAGCGACGAGTAGCTGAAGGTCGATTCGCCGGTGTCGAACAGCGGAATGTCGGTCTGGTCCTCTTCCGGTACGTAGAGGTAGAACAGACGTGGTTCCAGGGTCTGGGTGTAATTTTTGCCGAAGAACTGGGTCTTGCGGTCGAAGAAAAGGCCGCTGTCGAGGCTGTAGATCGGTACCTGGCGATCCTGGCTGCCATGGAAAGACTGCTCGGCAAAAAGAGAGGTTTTTCCTTGCTGGTCTAGGTCCAGGTCGTACTGGGTATAGGTGTACTTGACTTGCGGCTTGAGGAAGCCCCAGGTCCAATTCATCGGTAGGCTGACGCTTGGCTCTAGGTAGGTTCGGTCGCCATTGGCGCGGGCCAGCCCCTTAAGGTTGTTGTCATTCCAAAACGTGTCGTTGTTGCCGTCGATGTCGGTGAAACGGCCTTCACGCAAGTTGCGGTCGAAACGCACGAACTCGGTGTTGTAGGCGAAGTTCAGGCCACCGGGCTGGAAGGGCAAGGCACCGTTCAGAGTGATCTGCGGCAGGCGGTCATACGGCGTGATGTCCGAAATGGTCGCCAGTTCGTAGGCGTGGGCATTCAACCGCGCGGTGTAGCTATCGCCGCGATAGGTCAGGGTGCCGCGCTGGTTGACGTAGGTGGGGGTGTCCACACCCAGGTCGGTATCCAGGTCGTCGAAGTAGTACGGATCGCTGATGTCGGTGTAGTCGACTTCGGCCAGCAGTCGGGAGTCCAGGCCACCGGTGTGCTTCCAGTTGTACAGCCAGCGCTTCTTCTCGTACTCGGACATGAGCTCGCGCTCGTCTTCCTTGTCATCGAGATAGGCGGCGCCCAACTGGCCTTCGCTGCTGTGGGTCAGGTAGCGGAACTCGCCTTCCATCATCAGGCCGCGCTTGGCCATGTAGCGCGGATACAGGGTGGCGTCGTAGTTCGGCGCCAAGTTGAAGTAGTACGGCGTGACCAGCAGGAAGCCGGTGTCGCTGCTGCTGCCGATGGTCGGCGGCAGGAAGCCGGACTGGCGACGATCGTCGATCGGGAAATAGATGTACGGGGTATAGAACACCGGAATGTCCTTGACCCGCAGGGTGACGTTGGTCGCAGTGCCGAAACCGGTGGCCGGGTTCAGCTTGATGTTGTTGCCCTTCAGGTGCCAGGCGTTGTCACCCGGTTCGCAACGGGTGTAGGTGCCGTCCTTCAGGCGGATGATCGCGTCTTCCTGGCGCTTGGCGTACAGCGCGCTGCCGCGGGTGTGCGACTGGTGCAGGACGTACTCGGCGTTGTCGACCTTGGCTTCGCCGTTGTCCAGTTGCAGTTCGGCGCGGTCGCCGACAACCAGGGCGCCCTTGTCGCGCAGCTTGACGTTGCCGACCAGCTCGCCACGGTTTTCCGCCTGGTGCAGGTTGGCCTCGTCGGCCTCCACCTGCATGCTGCCCTGGCGCAGGACCACATCACCGGCGAGGGTGGCGACCTGTTTCTCCTGCTCGTAGCGCGAGGCCTTGGCGGAGATATAGGTCGGCGCGTCTTCCATCGGCGTGCGGTCGTCCATGCCTGGACGCGGCGGCTCGATGTAGGCACCGGCGCAGTAAGGGCCGGCTTCGGCCAGTTGTGCGGGTGTGAGCTTGTCGCGCGGTACCCAGTCGAGGTGACTGTAGTCAGCGCTGCGGGTTGCCAGGCCTTTGCCTTCTGCCTCGGTCACCAGGGTGGCTTTACTGCCTTCGGCCTCACCTTTCTGGGTGGCCTGCGGAGCGGCACCAATGGTCGAGCTCACGGCGCTGCCGCTATGCACGGGGCGTGGCGGCAGGCTCTCGGTGCTGGCTTTGGGGGCGCATGCCCACCCGCCAGTTGCGGAAGCCTGGCAGTCGAATTGCTCTGCGGCGACGACGAATGAGGTGGCTACTGGCTGGAGGGCCAGCAGGCTGCCGGTCACCAGCAGAGGGAACTTTCTACGAAACGCGGGGGATCTTACTGCCATCTTGTTAGTCCGGGCTTCCTGCGCGCCTTCGACCCGCTAGGGCCGCACGCCTCTCGATGGGCTGAAAAAGATGCTGGATAATAAAGCATGACCCGCACAACGGCTAGCGCCGCCGGAGACCACCCGATGCACCATGAAGACCTGCGACTTCAGCAGCTGAGCCAGTGGCTTGATCAGCAGTTGCCCACCCTGTTTGCTGCCGAAGGCTGGGGCCCCGTGCCGGCTGCCGAGCTGGTCCCGGCCAGCAGTGATGCCAGCTTCCGCCGCTACTTCCGCTGGCAAGCCGAAGGCCGCACCCTGATCCTGATGGATGCCCCTCCGCCCCGCGAGGACTGCCGCCCTTTCGTCAAGGTGGCTGGAATGCTCGCCGAGGCAGGCGTGCATGTGCCCCGCATCCTTGCCGCCGATGTGGAGCAAGGCTTCCTGATCCTCGACGACCTGGGACGCCAGACGTACCTCGAGGTCATCGATGCCGATAACGCCGACCAGTTGTTCGAAGATGCCCTGCAGGCTCTGCTGACATTCCAGAAACGCAGCCTCGATGTGCCCATGCCCAGTTACGACGACGCCTTGCTGCGCCGCGAGCTGCAGCTTTTCCCCGAGTGGTACCTGCAACGTCACCTGGGTATCGAGTTGGCAGGTGAACGCCTGGCAGCCTGGCAGCGCGTTTCCGACCTGCTGATCGGCAGCGCCCTGGCTCAGCCGCAAGTGCTGGTGCACCGGGACTACATGCCGCGCAACCTGATGCTCAGCACCCCCAACCCTGGCGTGCTGGATTTCCAGGACGCCGTGTACGGTCCGGTGACCTACGACGTGACCTGCCTGTTCAAGGATGCCTTCCTCAGTTGGCCTGAAGAACGAGTCGCCGGCTGGCTGGAGCGATATTGGAACCTCGCCCGCGATGCGGGAATCCCGGTCCAGTCCGATTTCGCCGAGTTCCGCCGCGCCAGCGACCTGATGGGGGTGCAGCGTCACCTCAAGGTCATCGGCATTTTCGCGCGTATCTGCCATCGCGATGGCAAGCCCAAGTACCTGGGCGATGTGCCGCGATTTTTTGCCTATATAAAGGAAGTGATCGAACGCCGTCCCGAATTGGCCGAGTTGGGTGATTTGCTGGCAAGCCTGCCCCGAGACGAGGCCGTTCAGCCATGAAGGCGATGATCCTCGCGGCGGGTAAGGGCGAGCGCATGCGTCCCCTTACCCTGCATACCCCAAAGCCCCTGGTTCGCGCCGCCGGGACCCCGCTGATCGAGTTTCACCTCAACGCCCTGGCGAGGGCCGGCTTTCAGGAATTGGTGATCAACCATGCCTGGCTTGGCCAGCAGATCGAGGATCATCTGGGCGATGGCGCACGCTTCGGCTTGTCCATTCGTTACTCGGCAGAAGGCGAACCCCTGGAAACCGGCGGCGGTATTTTTCGCGCCTTACCACTGTTGGGAGATGAGCCTTTTCTGATCGTGAATGGCGATGTCTGGACCGATTTCGATTTCAGCCATCTGCACCAACCACTGGACGGCCTGGCGCATCTGGTGCTGGTGGACAACCCGGCGCACCATCCCCACGGCGACTTCCTGCTGGAGAATGGTCGTGTGCGTGATGCGGTATCGGGCGAGCCCAGCCTCACTTACAGCGGAATTGCGGTAATTCATCCGCGCCTGTTTGAAGGGTGTCAGCCGGGCGCCTTCAAGCTGGCGCCGTTGCTGCGTCAGGCAATGTCCGCTGGACAGGTGACTGGCGAGCGTTTCTCCGGGCGTTGGGTCGACGTCGGTACCCACGAGCGCCTGGCGGAAGTCGAACGCCTGCTGATGACGGAGGCTTGAGTTGGTCTGGCCAGCTACCCTGATCGGTGCTGCTGCGGGATTCGCCCTGGCGAACATCCCGGGAGCCATGCTCGGCGGTTTGCTGGGGCATGTGCTTGACCGGCGCCTGCACCTGGACTCCTGGGGTGCGTTGCGTGCCCGCATGCGTGGCGACCCTGCTATCGACCAACAGGACCTGCTGTTCATCCTGTTGGGGCGCCTGGCCAAGAGCGACGGTCGGGTACAGGAGGCACACATTCAGCAAGCGCGATCAGAGATGAAGCGCATCGGTCTGGATGAAGCGGGTACCCGCCGGGCCATCGCAGCCTTCAGCCGGGGCAAGTCGGGTGGCGACAACCTGCACCCGGCGTTGCACAAGCTGAAGGGCGAGCGGGTAACGGTGGAGCGCTTGCTACGTAGCTGCTGGCAGATGGCGGCGGCAGATGGCCGGATCGGCCAGCGGGAGCGCGCGCTCATTCTGCAATGGGGAAGCTGGCTCGGGCTCGCGGCTCACCAGGTGGAGGCGCTCGGCGCGGGCTATGACACCCCCCAGGGCCTGCCTCCCAAGCGTGGCAATAGCTACAGAGACGCCCTGTCCCTGCTTGGCGTGACTGCCGACTGTGAACCCGCGGTGATCAAGCGTGCATACCGTCGCCTGCTCAGTCAGAACCACCCGGACAAGCTGGCCGGTTCAGGCGCCAGCCCTGCCGTAGTACGTGCCGCGACTGATCGCACCCGCGAGTTGCATAGTGCCTACAACCTGATCCGCGAGCGCCACGGTTTCCGCTGAGCTTTCAACCGTCGGTCAAGGCCTTTCCGGCGCCTGCTTCCAGATGCAGGGTCAACCAGCCACGAATACGGCGGATAAGCTGTTCCTGCTCGGTGGCGCGATCGCCCGGAAGGCCCTTCATGGCGATCTGGATATAGGCCGGGTGCTTCTGCCGCTTGCTCGCGTGGCTACGGCGCAGCGCGGCGTCACGGTCAGCCGGCTGGTCTTTGTAGTAGAAGTCGCCGGTGGCCAGTTTCAAATCGGGTAGTGAATCCTCCAACGCCGGCTCATAGCCTTCGGGCAGCTCCGCTGCCACCAAGAGGAGATTGCGCACATCCTTCGGCTCATTGGCGGCAAGGTACTGCGTCGCCCAATAGGCACCGGTGCCGTGTCCCAGCAACACAATCGCCTTGGGTTTCTGTTGGCGCGCGAAGGCTAGGGCTGCCTCGATTCGGGCGAACACCCGGTCTGTCTGGGTCTTCTGGATAGCGTCGCGGGATTGCGGCGGAGGCGCCGGGTCCGTGCTGGGTTCAGCGCTTCCAGCCTGCTCGGTATTGGCCGGGCCCTCTTCCTGGGCTTTCTCGGGGCTCACAGCAGGTTCCGCCTTCGTCGTTTCCTCGGTCTTCAGCGGGCGCGGTGGCAGCGGGTCGTCGCTGGGGTCTGGCAGCGTCAGGGCGAGGGTGCTCCAGCCGGAGTTCGGCAGGCTGCGCCGCAGTGGGCCGATCGCTTCCGGCCAGTTGGCCGTCTCGCCGTCGCCGGGTAGAAGGATCACCAGCCCACTGGGGTCGCTGACATTGGCAGGCTGCCACAGTGCGAGAAAGCGCTCCTCGCCAGCCTTGAGTTGTTGCTGTTCTCTACTCGGAATCTGGCGCTCCAGGCTGATGGAGTCCTCTTGGCTACGTTCCTCCAGCGGTGCCCGTTCCACTGCCGGTGCAGGTTCCTTGGGCGCTGCCGCGGAGCCCTCTTCCGCCAGCACGGCAGGAGAGGCGGGCAGCAGGGTGAGGCAAAGGGCCGCAAGGGGCAGGCGAATGGCGCGGAGCATCTGGACATTCCTGGTCGAGCTGGGAAACAGGAGCCTAATGGCTCAATGGTCTTTTGTCAGGCCGTGCCTTCGCATGGTTCGTCTTGGCTGGAGTAAGGTATGTCGGCTGTTTCCCCTTGTTGCGGTTGGTCCTCGATGATCCGTGCACTCCTTTCCCTCCTGTTCGCCTTCTGCCTGGCGATGCCTGTACTGGCTGCACCAGCTGGGCTGCCCCTGGACGAGGGGCAGCGGCAATGGCTCGAGAACCATGGACAGCTCCGCGTTGGTGCTGTGCTGCAGGCACCTTACGTCCAGCTGGATCGTCGCCTGCAACAGCTTTCGGGTGCCAACGTCGAGTTGATGAACTGGCTCGCGAAGGCCATGGGCGTCGAGCTGATCTGGCGCACCTATGACAGCCCCGGCGAACTGGAGCAGGCCCTGCGCTCCGGACAGATCGACCTCGCCCCCGGACTTGGGCAGACGCCCGCCGGACTGCGTCTGTGGCTGTTCTCCGATCCCTACATGCGCGTCTCGCAGTTGCTGGTCGGCGAGCGCGAAGGCAATGCCTCAGTGGACCTGGAGCAGCTTGACGCCACTTCGCCTGTAGCCCTGCGTCATCCGAGCGCCGTGGCCGATTACCTGCGCTCGACCTACTCCAACCTCAACCTCAGGCCCATGGACAGCGAGCGGCAGGCCCTGCAGGCCTTGCTTGCCGAGCAGGTACGCTATGCCGTGCTCGACGAGGCCCAGCTCAGCCGATTGTCTCGCGAGCAGGAATTCACCGGACTGGCCGTGGTCGGGGACATCGGTTTTCCGCAGTTGCTGCGCGTTGCATCAAGACGTGATTGGCCGGAACTGGCTGCCATCATCGATATCGCCCTGCGCAGTTTGCCGCCAAAGGACCTCGACCAACTGCATGAGCGCTGGTTGCAGCCCCATTATCCCCGCCTCGGCGAATCCAGCGGCTTCTGGCAGAACCTCAGCCTTTTGCTCGGCGTGCTGTTGCTCACTGCGGCGGCCATCATCGCCTGGCTTCGGCGGCAGCAGCGTCGACTGGAGCGGCAACTGCTGGATTCGCGTCACGCACTGCAGTTGCGCGACGCGGCCGAAGAAGCCCTGCGCCTTACCCAGTTTTCCATCGACCAGAGCACCTTGGGCATACTCTGGGTGAACTGGGACAGCCATGTGCGCTACGCCAACCGCGCCGCCGAACAGATGCTCGGCTATCGGCCGGGCAGTCTTGCGGATCGCCCTCTGGCGGATTTCCAGCCCGAGCTGAACATGGACCGCTGGCTCAATCTCTGGCGCCGCGCACGCAACAGTGACGAAGGCCCGCTGAGTTTCGAGACCCGTTGCCTGCGTCCAGACGGTTCCTGGCTTCCGGCGGATGTGTCGCTCAGCTTCCTGCGCTTCGGCTCCTCCGAATACCTGGTGGTGTTCCTCTCCGATGCCACCGAGCGCCGTCGTGCCCGGGAGGCCGTGGAAGAAAGTGAAGCGCGCCTCAAGGGCATCGCCTCCAACGTTCCCGGGCTCGTATTCCGTCTGGAACGGCCGAAAGCGGGCGCACCAACTGCTTTCGCGTTCATCGGTGAGGGCAGCGAAGGGTTGGTGGGCTACAGCGCCAGCGAGTTGCTGAGTACCGGCCGTGGCATTCGCGGTCTGGTCCATCCAGACGACCGCGACGGCTACTGGGAAAGCCAGCTACAGGCGCTGGATGCAGATCGTGACTGGCACTGGCAGGGCCGAATTCTCACTCGTGATGGCGCTCTGCGCTGGGCGGATATCAAAGCGAGTGCGCGGGTCTTCGAAGATGGCCGTGCGGTCTGGGACGGCGTCGTCTGGGATATCACCGAGAACAAGCAGATCGAGCTGGAGCTGGCGGCTTCCCGTGCGCAACTCCGGGAATTGTCGGCGCACCTGGAAAGCGTGCGTGAAGAAGAGAAGGCTCGCATTGCCCGCGAAGTGCATGACGAACTGGGCCAGGTGCTTACCGTGCTCAAGCTGGAGACTTCCATGTGCGAGCTGGCCTTCGCTGGGCTCGACTCAGGCCTGCGTGACCGTCTGGACAGCATGAAACGCCTGATTGCGCAGCTCTTCCAGCTGGTACGCGATGTGGCGACGGCGTTGCGCCCGCCGATCCTCGATGCCGGCATCGCTTCGGCCATCGAGTGGCAGGCCCGGCGCTTCGAAGCGCGAACACAGATACCGTGCCTGGTGGAAGTGCCTGAGCAGTTGCCGCAGCTGTCCGATGCCAAGGCTGTAGGCTTGTTCCGGGTACTGCAGGAGGCGCTGACCAACGTCATGCGCCACGCTGAGGCACATACTGTCGCGGTTCGCCTGAGCGAAGAAGATGGCGCGCTCTGCCTGCGTATCAGCGACGATGGCCGGGGGTTCGATACCGGCGCCAGACGCGGTAGTTCATTCGGCCTGGTGGGCATGCGCGAGCGCGTGCTGATGCTGGGCGGCAGCCTGCAGATAGAGAGCCAGCCAGGCGAGGGCACCACCCTTTGCGTGCGCGTAGCGTTGGATAAGGAGAAAGCGGCGTGATCCGAGTACTGGTGGCAGAAGACCACACCATCGTCCGTGAGGGCATCAAGCAGCTGATTGGCCTTGCCAAGGACCTCTGCGTGGTTGGGGAGGCCGGCAACGGCGAGCAGCTAATGGAAGTTCTGCGCCAGACACCCTGCGAGGTAGTGCTGCTGGATATCTCCATGCCCGGTGTCAACGGACTGGAAGCCATTCCGCGCATTCGCGCCCTCGGCAATCCGCCGGCGGTGCTGGTGCTATCGATGCACGATGAAGCGCAGATGGCTGCGCGGGCGCTGAAGATCGGCGCCGCCGGTTACGCCACCAAGGACAGCGACCCGGCCCTGTTGCTCACCGCCATCCGCAAGGTGGCCTCGGGTGGTCGCTACATCGACCCGGACCTGGCCGACCGCATGGTCTTCGAGGTAGGGCTGACCGATGCCCGCCCGGCCCATACGCTGCTTTCGGAGCGCGAGTTCTCGGTTTTCGAGCGTCTGGTCCGTGGCGAAGGTGTGAATGAAATCGCCCAGCAACTGGCGGTCAGCAGCAAGACGGTGAGTACCCACAAGGCGCGCCTGATGCAGAAGCTGGGGATGCACTCGGTCGCGGACCTGGTGAAGTACGCGGTCGAGCACAAACTGCTGTGAATGTCCGACAATCGCGCTGTGAATTGTAGGGCGATCCCTACAAGGAATCCTCTCCAAGCCTTATAGCAATCTCTCATACCGCCCGATTTGCGTGGCCTGCCGCCTTCTCTACGCTTTCCACTACGGCAGACACAAAAACAAAGGTGCGGTTATGGCCGAGACACAAGGCAACGACATCCTGGTCAGCTTTCGCGGCGTGCAGAAGAGCTACGACGGCGAGACCCTGATCGTCAAAGACCTCAACCTGGATATTCGCAAAGGCGAATTCCTCACCCTGCTCGGGCCATCCGGCTCCGGCAAGACCACCAGCCTGATGATGCTCGCCGGGTTCGAAACCCCCACCAGCGGCGAGATTCTCCTGGCCGGTCGTTCCATCAACAACGTGCCTCCGCATAAGCGCGACATTGGCATGGTGTTCCAGAACTACGCGCTGTTCCCGCACATGACGGTGGCCGAGAACCTGGCCTTCCCGCTCTCTGTGCGCGGCATGAGCAAGACAGACGCCAGTGAGCGGGTCAAGCGCGCTCTCTCCATGGTCCAGCTGGATGCATTCCGCAATCGCTACCCCGGCCAGCTTTCCGGTGGCCAGCAGCAGCGTGTCGCCCTGGCCCGTGCTCTGGTGTTCGAGCCCCAGCTCGTGTTGATGGACGAGCCCCTCGGTGCACTGGATAAGCAGTTGCGTGAGCACATGCAGATGGAGATCAAGCACATCCATCAGCGCCTGGGCGTCACCGTGGTCTACGTGACCCACGACCAGGGCGAGGCGCTGACCATGTCCGACCGTGTGGCGGTATTCCACCAGGGCGAGATCCAGCAGATCGCTCCGCCGCGCGAGCTTTACGAACTGCCGAAGAACACCTTCGTGGCCAACTTCATCGGTGAGAACAATCGCCTGAACGGCCAGCTGGAAAGCCGCGACGGCGAACGTTGCGTCGTGCGCCTGGGCCGTGGTGAGAAGGTCGAGGCCCTGGCAATAAACGTCGGCCAGCCGGGCGAGCCGGTGACCCTGTCAATTCGTCCCGAGCGCGTGCGCATCAACGGTCACAGCGAGAGTTGCGTGAACCGTTTTTCCGGTCGCGTCGCCGAGTTCATCTACCTGGGCGACCACGTGCGTATCCGCATGGAGGTCTGTGGCAAGCCCGATTTCTTCGTCAAGCAACCTATTGCTGAGCTCGACCCCGCACTGGCGGTAGGCGATGTGGTGCCGCTCGGCTGGCAAGTGGAGCACGTCCGCGCACTGGACCCGCTTCTGGCGGAATGACGCGGCGGCGCCAAGGCATAAGCAACCCTGCACTGTGGAGAAAACAACAATGTCGAAATCCCTGAAACTTACCGCCATCGCCCTCGGGTTGGCCTGCGCCGCTCAGGCAATGGCCGCCGACCTGACCGTGGTGTCCTTTGGTGGAGCCAACAAGAATGCGCAGGTCAAGGCGTTCTACGAGCCCTACCAGCAGAGCACCGGCAACAAGATCATCGCAGGCGAGTACAACGGTGAAATGGCCAAGGTGAAGGCCATGGTCGACACCAACAGCGTTTCCTGGAACCTGGTGGAAGTGGAGTCGCCAGAGCTGTCCCGCGGCTGTGACGAAGGCCTGTTCGAAGAACTGGACGCTGCCCAGTTCGGCAAGGCTGAAGATTTCGTTCCCGGCGCCGTCCAGCCTTGCGGCGTCGGCTTCTTCGTCTGGTCCACCGTGCTGGCCTACAACGCCGACAAGCTGAAGTCCGCCCCCACCAGCTGGGCTGATTTCTGGGACGTGAAGAAATTCCCCGGCAAGCGCGGCCTGCGCAAGGGTGCCAAGTACACCTTGGAATTTGCCCTGATGGCCGATGGCGTCGCTCCCAAGGACGTCTACAGCGTGCTGGCCACCAAGGAAGGCCAGGATCGCGCGTTCAAGAAGCTCGACGAAATCAAGCCGAGCATCCAGTGGTGGGAAGCCGGCGCCCAGCCGCCGCAGTTCCTCGCCTCGGGTGACGTGGTCATGAGCTCGGCCTACAACGGCCGTATCGCTGCCGTGCAGAAGGAAAGCAACCTGAAGGTCGTATGGGCCGGCGGTATCTACGATTTCGACTCCTGGGCCATTCCGAAGGGTGCCAAGGATGCCGACAAGGCCAAGGAGTTCATCGCCTTCTCGGTCAAGCCCGAACAGCAGAAGATCTACTCCGAGAACATCGCCTATGGCCCGGCCAATACCCAGGCGGTGCCGTTGCTGGACAAGGGCCTGCTGAAGGACATGCCGACCACTCCGGAGAACATCAAGGATCAGGTCGCCATGGACGTCACCTTCTGGGCTGACTACGGCGAGCAGTTGGAGCAGCGCTTCAACTCCTGGGCGGCCAAGTAAGTCCGCCTGTATCGCCCCTCTCCCGATGGGAGAGGGGCGGGGGGTGAGGGGGGTTCCCTCACCCGGCCCCGGTGGGGCCTGAACCTAAATACCTGTTCCAACGGAGTTCGCCATGGCCACTGCAGTGCCCCTGAACGAGGTCGCCGGCCCCAGCCTCAAGCAGCGCCTCGCCCGAGCCGAGCGGATGAACCGCCTGAAGTCCCAGGCGCTGATCCTGCCGCTGCTGATTTTCCTCCTGCTGACCTTCCTGGTGCCCATCGGCGCGTTGCTTTACAAGAGCGTGAACAACCCGGAAGTGGTCGGCTCCATGCCGCGTACGGTCGAAGCCATTTCCAGCTGGGACGGCAAGGCGCTGCCCGCCGAGTCTGTGTACAAGGCCTTGGCCGAAGACCTCGCCGCGGCGCGCAAGAACCAGACAATCGGCGACCTCTCCAAGCGTCTGAACATGGAACTGGCCGGCTACCGCAGCCTGATGGCCAAGACCGCCCGCGCCCTGCCGTTCAAGGCTGAGCCAGCTTCCTACAAGGACGCGCTGGAAAGCCTGGACGAGCGCTGGGGCGACCCTGCGTACTGGCAGGCGATTCGCCGCAACGCCAGCCACCTGACCCCCTATTATCTGCTGGCCGCCCTCGACCATCGCATCGATGATCTGGGAGAGCTGGCCCCGGCTACCCCGGACCAGGCCATCTATCTGGATATCTTTGTCCGCACTTTCTGGATGGGCGCGGTCATCACCGTGATCTGCCTGCTGCTGGCCTATCCGTTGGCCTACCTGCTGGCCAATTTGCCGACGCGCAAGAGCAACCTGTTGATGATCCTGGTGCTGCTGCCGTTCTGGACCTCCATTCTGGTGCGTGTGGCAGCGTGGATCGTGCTGTTGCAGTCCGGCGGTCTGATCAACGGAGCGCTGCTCAAACTGGGTCTGATCGACCAGCCGTTGCAACTGGTGTTCAACCGCACCGGCGTCTACATCGCCATGGTGCACATCATGCTGCCGTTCATGATCCTGCCGATCTACAGCGTGATGAAGGGCATTTCCCCGAGCTACATGCGGGCGGCGATCTCCCTTGGCTGCCACCCCTTCGCCAGCTTCTGGAAGGTGTACTTCCCGCAGACCGTGGCCGGCGTTGGCGCCGGGTGCCTGCTGGTGTTCATCCTGTCCATTGGCTACTACATCACACCGGCACTGCTGGGTAGCCCGAACGACCAGATGGTCAGCTACTTCGTCGCCTTCTTCACCAACACCACCATCAACTGGGGCATGGCCACGGCCCTGGGCGGCATGCTGCTGTTCGCCACCCTGATCCTCTATGTGGTCTACAGCTGGCTTGTCGGCGCTGGCCGTCTGCGTCTGGGTTGAGGAGAACAAGAAAATGCTGAGTCCCTACATGTCTCCGGTCGAGCGCCTGTGGTTCTACACGCTGCGTGGCCTTTGCGGCCTGGTGCTGCTGTTCCTGATCCTGCCGGTGCTGGTGATCATCCCGCTGTCGTTCAATTCCGGCACCTTCCTTGTGTACCCGCTGCAGGGCTTTTCCCTGCGCTGGTACGCCGACTTCTTCAACTCGGCGGAGTGGATGCGCTCTTTGACCAACAGCATGATCGTTGCCCCGGCAGCGACCGTACTGGCGATGGTCTTCGGTACGCTGGCGTCCATTGGCCTGACCCGTGGCGAATTTCGCGGCAAGGCACTGGTGATGAGCCTGCTGATTTCGCCAATGGTGGTTCCAGTGGTGATCATCGGTGTGGCCAGTTACCTGTTCTTCGCCCCGTTGGGCCTGGGTAACAGCTACCTGTCGCTGATACTGGTGCACGCGGTGCTCGGCGTGCCGTTCGTGATCATCACGGTGTCGGCGACCTTGCAGGGCTTCAACTACAACCTGGTGCGTGCCGCCGCCAGCCTGGGCGCACCGCCGCTGACCGCGTTCTTCAAGGTGACCCTGCCGCTGATCGCACCGGGAGTGATCTCGGGGGCGCTGTTCGCCTTCGCCACCTCCTTCGACGAAGTGGTGGTGACCCTGTTCCTCGCCGGCCCCGAGCAGGCGACCCTGCCGCGGCAGATGTTCAGTGGCATACGCGAGAACCTCAGCCCCACCATCGCCGCCGCTGCAACCCTGCTGATCGGCTTCTCCATTGCGCTGCTGCTGGTGCTGGAGTGGCTGCGCGGCCGCAGCGAGCGCATGCGCACATCCATGCCGGAGTAAACGTCTTTAACCTTCACCTGTCCGCGTCCCCGTCGCGGGCAGGTGCTTTTCCGCCCCGCCTCAGTCATCGGTCGAATCCCCGCGCGCCATCCATCCCGGCTACAATTCGCGCCACCGTGATTCTGCCCTGAGGTCAGCCATGCAGCCTTTCGCCATCGCACCGTCGATTCTTTCCGCCGATTTCGCCCGCTTGGGTGAGGAAGTGGAGAACGTTCTCGCCGCCGGCGCCGACATCGTTCACTTCGACGTGATGGACAACCACTACGTGCCCAACCTGACCATCGGCCCCATGGTCTGTTCGGCGTTGCGCAAGTACGGCATCACTGCGCCCATCGATGCGCACCTGATGGTCAAGCCGGTGGACCGCATCATTGGCGACTTCATTGAAGCCGGCGCCACCTATATCACCTTCCACCCGGAAGCCTCCGAGCACATCGACCGCTCCCTGCAACTGATCCGCGACGGCGGTGCGAAGGCCGGCCTGGTGTTCAACCCGGCCACTCCGCTGGACGTGCTGAAGTACGTGATGGACAAGGTCGACATGATCCTGCTGATGAGCGTCAACCCTGGCTTCGGTGGGCAGAAGTTCATTCCCGGCACCCTCGACAAGCTTCGCGAGGCCCGCGCCCTGATCGATGCCTCAGGTCGCGACATCCGCCTGGAGATCGACGGCGGCGTCAACGTCAAGAACATCCGCGAGATAGCCGCTGCGGGCGCCGATACCTTCGTCGCCGGTTCGGCCATCTTCAATACGCCGGATTACGCCGAAGTCATTGCCGCCATGCGCGCCGAGCTGGCCCAGGTCTGATATGGGCACGTTGCACCGGCTGTTCGATGGGCGTCTGCCACGCCTGGTGATGTTCGACCTGGACGGTACCCTGGTGGATTCGGTGCCGGACCTCGCGGCCGCCATTGATCGCATGCTGGTCGCCTTGGGGCGCCCAGTGGCTGGCGTCGAGCAGGTCCGCGAATGGGTTGGCAACGGCGCCCGGGTGCTGGTACGCCGTGCCTTGGCCGGCGGCCTCGACCATTCCTCCGTGCATGACAGCGACGCCGAACGCGGCCTGGAGCTGTTCATGGAGGCCTACGCCGACAGCCATGCGCTGACCACTGTCTATCCCGGTGTGGCAGAAACCCTGAAGTGGCTGAAGAAGAAGGGCGTGGAGCTGGCGCTGATCACCAACAAGCCCGAGCGTTTCGTTGCACCCTTGCTGGACGAGATGAAGCTGGGCCGATATTTCCCGCTGATCATAGCTGGCGACACCCTGCCGCAACAGAAGCCTGACCCGGCCGCGTTGCTCCATGTGATGCACATGACTGGCGTCAGCCGCGGCGAGGCCTTGTTCGTCGGTGATTCGCGCAATGACGTGCTCGCTGCCAAGGCCGCCGGGGTCAAATGCGTGGCCCTGAGCTACGGTTACAACCACGGCCGGCCCATCGCCGAAGAGGAGCCGGCGCTGGTGGTGGATGACCTGCGTGAGCTGCTTCCCGGCGGTTGCGCCGCCCACGGCGCTGCGCTAATGTCGCCGAACTCCTCCGACAATCCGCCTCAACGAGACAGACACGTGGTGGTTCCCTGCAAGCATTGGCTCGAACGAGCCGGAATGAAGATCATCAAGGCCGTCGCCCGTTGGCGCTGGCGCGCCTAATTCATTCTGGCCGGATACTCCGGCGCGCTTTCACACCGACGTCTTTTTCTCCAGGAACCCCTCAAAGGGGTTCCCCGCCCCATGAGGCTGATCATGACCCGCGAAGAATTCCTGCGTTTGGCCGCCGAAGGCTATAACCGCATTCCGCTTGCGTTCGAAACCCTGGCGGATTTCGATACCCCCCTTTCCCTCTACCTGAAGCTCGCTGATACCCCGTACTCCTACCTGCTGGAGTCCGTGCAGGGCGGCGAGAAATGGGGCCGTTACTCCATCATCGGCCTGCAGAGCCGCACTGTACTGCGCGCCCACGGCCCGAAAGTCAGCGTCAGCGTCGATGATGTCGAAGTTGAGTCCCACGATTGCGAAGACCCGCTGGCCTTCGTCGAAGCGTTCAAAGAACGCTATCAGGTGGCGCCCATCGCTGGCCTTCCGCGTTTCAACGGCGGCCTGGTCGGCTACTTCGGTTACGACTGCGTGCGCTACGTAGAAAAGCGTTTGGCCAATTGCCCGAATCCCGATCCGCTGGGCACTCCGGACATCCTGCTGATGGTTTCGGACGCTGTGATCGTGTTCGACAACCTCGCTGGCAAGCTGCACGCCATCGTCCTGGTCGATCCGACTCAGCCCGAGGCCTACGAGAAGGGCCAGGCGCGCTTGGTCGAACTGCGTCAGAAACTGCGCCAGCCGGTAGTGCCGCGCCTGGGCGTGGACCCCAGCCTGCCTGTCGGGGGTGAGCCGGACTTCCGCTCCAGCTTCACCCGTGAGGACTACGAGCAGGCGGTGCGTGAGATCAAGGAGTACATCCTGGCCGGTGACTGCATGCAGGTGGTGATATCCCAGCGCATGTCGATTCCCTTCCAGGCCGCTCCCATCGATCTGTACCGCGCCTTGCGCTGCTTCAACCCAACGCCTTACATGTACTTCTTCAACTTCGGTGACTTCCACGTAGTGGGCAGTTCGCCGGAAGTGCTGGTGCGCGTCGAGGATGGCCTGGTCACCGTGCGCCCGATTGCCGGCACTCGCCCGCGCGGCGCGACCGAGGAAACCGACCGCGCCCTGGAAGAAGACCTGCTCTCCGATGCCAAGGAGTTGGCCGAGCACCTGATGCTGATCGACCTCGGCCGCAATGACGTCGGCCGCGTTGCCAGCACGGGCAGCGTCAAGGTCACCGAGAAGATGGTGATCGAGCGTTACTCCAACGTGATGCACATCGTTTCCAACGTCACCGGCCAGCTCAAGGAAGGCATCTCCGCAATGGAAGCCCTGCGCGCCATCCTGCCGGCCGGCACGCTTTCCGGCGCACCGAAGATCCGCGCCATGGAGATCATCGACGACCTCGAACCGGTCAAACGTGGCGTCTACGGTGGTGCCGTGGGATACCTGGCCTGGAACGGCAATATGGACACTGCCATCGCGATCCGCACGGCGGTCATCAAGGACGGCGAGCTGCACGTGCAGGCCGGCGCCGGCATCGTCGCCGACTCAGTCCCGGCACTGGAATGGGAAGAGACGCTGAACAAGCGCCGCGCCATGTTCCGTGCCGTGGCTCTCGCCGAACAGACCGCCAAGACCGACGCCTGAGGATTGCACCATGCTGCTGATGATCGACAACTACGATTCCTTTACCTACAACGTGGTGCAGTACCTCGGTGAGTTGGGCGCGGACGTGCATGTGATCCGTAACGACGAGCTCTCCATCGCCGAGATTGAAGCGCTGAACCCGGAACGCATCGTGGTCTCTCCCGGCCCCTGCACGCCCAACGAAGCGGGCGTGTCGCTGGAGGTGATCCGCCACTTCGCCGGCAAGCTGCCGATTCTCGGCGTCTGCCTGGGTCACCAGAGCATCGGTCAGGCTTTCGGCGGCGATGTGGTGCGCGCGCGCCAGGCCATGCATGGCAAGACCAGCCCGGTGTTCCACAAGGACCAGGGCGTCTTCCAAGGCCTGAACCACCCACTGACCGTCACCCGCTACCACTCCCTGGTGGTGAAGCTGGAAACCCTGCCCGGCGAGCTGGAAGTCACCGCCTGGACCCAGCATGCCGATGGCACCGTCGACGAGATCATGGGGCTGCGTCACAAAACGCTGAATATCGAGGGTGTGCAGTTCCATCCGGAGTCCATCCTTACCGAACAGGGCCATGAACTTCTGGCCAACTTCCTCAAGCAGACCGGCGGAGTGCGCTGATGGACATCAAGGAAGCCCTGAACCGGGTGGTCAACCAGCTGGACCTGACCATCGAAGAAATGCAGGACGTGATGCGCCTGATCATGACCGGCCAGTGCACTGATGCGCAGATCGGCGCCTTCCTCATGGGGATGCGCATGAAGAGCGAGACCATCGAGGAAATCGTTGGTGCGGTCTCGGTGATGCGTGAGCTGGCGACACGAGTCGAGCTTTCCAGCCTCAAGCACGTGGTGGATGTGGTCGGTACCGGCGGTGATGGCGCCAACATCTTCAACGTTTCGTCCGCCGCCACCTTCGTGGTCGCCGCTGCGGGCGGCAAGGTTGCCAAGCACGGTAACCGAGCGGTTTCCGGCAAAACCGGCAGCGCCGACGTGCTGGAAGCCGCTGGCATCTATCTCGACCTCAATCCCGAACAAGTCGCCCGTTGCATCGAGAGCATCGGCGTCGGCTTCATGTTTGCCCAGGCTCATCACAAGGCCATGAAATACGCTGCCGGCCCACGTCGTGAGCTGGGTCTGCGCACCCTGTTCAACATGCTTGGCCCGCTTACGAATCCGGCCGGTGTGAAGCACCAGGTCGTGGGCGTGTTCAGCCAGACGCTGTGCCGTCCGCTGGCCGAGGTGCTCAAGCGCCTGGGCAGCGATCACATTCTGGTCGTGCATTCGCGCGATGGTCTGGACGAGGTGAGCCTCGCCGCGCCGACCCATGTCGCAGAGCTGAAGAACGGCGAAGTGACCGAGTACCAGATCCAGCCCGAGGACTTCGGCATCAAGAGCCAAAGCCTGATCGGTCTGACTGTTGGCAGCCCACAGGAATCCCTTGAACTGATCCGCGATGCCCTGGGCAGGCGCAAGACCGAAAATGGCCAGAAGGCCGGCGACATGATCGTGTTGAATGCCGGTGCGGCCCTCTATGCTGCAGACCTGGCCTCCAGCCTGAAGGAAGGTGTGCGTCTGGCGCAGGACGCTCTGCACACCGGCCTCGCCCGCGAGAAGCTGGACGAGCTGGCCTCCTTTACCGCGGTGTTCCGAGTGGAGAATGAAGCGTGAGCATCCCAACCGTTCTTGAGAAGATCCTGGCGCGCAAGGCTGAGGAAGTGGCCGAGCGCCGTGCCCGCGTTTCCCTGTCCGAGGTCGAGGCGCTGGCTCGCTCTGCCGACGTACCTCGTGGTTTCGCCCGCGCGCTGCTGGAACGGGCCGAGCGCCACGAGCCGGCAGTGATTGCCGAAGTGAAGAAAGCCTCGCCCAGCAAGGGCGTGCTGCGCGAGGACTTCAACCCTGCGCAGATCGCCAGGAGCTACGAGGCTGGCGGTGCAGCCTGCCTGTCGGTCCTGACCGACGTGGACTTCTTCCAGGGCGCCGATGCGTACTTGCAGGAGGCTCGTGCCGCCTGCTCCCTGCCGGTGATCCGCAAGGACTTCATGATCGACCCGTACCAGGTGGTCGAAGCTCGCGCTATCGGCGCGGACTGCATCCTGTTGATCGTCTCCGCGCTGGACGACGTACGCATGAAGGAACTGGCCGCCACCGCCAAGGATGTCGGCCTCGACGTGCTGGTGGAAGTGCATGACGGTGAAGAGCTGGATCGCGCGTTGAACTGCCTGGATACCCCGCTCGTGGGCATCAACAACCGCAACCTGCACACCTTCGAGGTCAGCCTGGAAAACACCCTCGATCTGTTGCCACGTATTCCACGTGATCGCCTGGTCATTACCGAGAGTGGCATTCTCAACCGCGCCGACGTAGAGCTGATGGAAGTCAGCGGCGTCTATGCGTTCCTGGTAGGCGAAGCGTTCATGCGCGCCGAAGAGCCGGGCGTCGAACTGGGCCGCCTGTTCTTCCCCGATCGCAACCGCGTGGTGGCGGGAATCGATCCGGATTGATCCGGTTCGGTCCTCCAGAAATGAAAAAGCCGGCTTGCGCCGGCTTTTTCGTTGGGGGCTTCAGCGCGTGCCGAAGACCACCATCGTCTTACCCTTCACGTGCACCAGGCCCTGTTCTTCAAGGCTCTTGAGTACGCGGCCGACCATCTCGCGGGAGCAGCCAACGATCCGGCCGATTTCCTGGCGGGTGATCTTGATCTGCATACCGTCCGGATGGGTCATGGCATCGGGCTGCTTGCACAGGTCGAGCAGGGTGCGCGCAACACGGCCGGTGACATCGAGGAAGGCCAGGTCGCCCACTTTGCGGGTGGTATTGCGCAGGCGGTCAGCCATCTGGCTGCCCAGTGCGTAGAGGATTTCCGGGTCCTGCTGGGTGAGCTCGCGGAACTTGGCGTAGCTCAGTTCAGCCACTTCGCATTCCGTCTTGGCTCGAACCCAGGCGCTGCGCTCCTTCTCCGCCCCTTCCTTTTCGAACAGCCCCATCTCGCCGAAGAAGTCGCCGGCATTAAGGTAGGCGATGATCATTTCGCGCCCATCGTCGTCCTCGATCAGGATGGTGACGGAGCCTTTGATGATGAAGAAGAGGGTTTCGCAACGATCACCTGCATAGATGATGGTGCTCTTGGCCGTGTAACGGCGGCGGTGACAATGCGCGAGTATTTTGTCCAGGCTCTTTATTTTTGGTGTAAGGGTAATTGCGACCATGCCCGAGTCCCGAAAAAGAGAAGGTAAGCCTTTGTCCAACAGGCAATTTTCTAATAGTTGTCCGGCCAAGTGTGCCAGTAATCCGGCGCCAGCTTAACAGAGGTCCCTGATTCGACAATGTGATTTTGCGACGCATCTAACACCTGCTCAGGAACTATTTGCGGGCCGGCGGGGAAAAGGCGCTGTGATAAGCTACCGCACCTTTTTCCGAGCGGAGTTTCAGGCGATGAAAGCACGCATCCAATGGGCAGGCGAAGCCCTGTTCCTTGGCGAATCCGGCAGCGGCCATGTCGTAGTGATGGACGGTCCACCCGAGTCCGGTGGTCGCAACCTGGGCGTGCGTCCCATGGAAATGTTGTTGCTTGGCCTGGGCGGCTGCACCAACTTTGACGTGGTGAGCATCCTGAAGAAGTCCCGCCAGCCCGTGGAAAGCTGTGAAGCTTTTCTTGAGGCCGAGCGCGCCAGCGAAGACCCCAAGGTATTCACCAGAATCCACGTGCATTTCGTGGTGAAAGGGCGCGGCCTCAAAGAGGCCCAGGTCAAGCGCGCGGTGGAGCTGTCCGCCGAGAAGTACTGCTCGGCCTCGATCATGCTTGGCCGTGCCGGCGTCGAGATCACCCACGATTACGAGATCGTCGAACTCGGCGCGTGATTTCCAATTAGCCGACGGCCGGATGGCGCAGGACATCCGGCCATCATATTTGCGCGGCAAACTCTGGCAGACGGCGCCCGTCGTCTGCATAATTCGCCCCCTTCCAATTTCCGGGGCATCGGGCTCCGAACCTACGACCACAATCGCCAACGCGAAGAGGTGTAAACCGTCCTACGCAGAAGTGTCGTGCGCTTCTGACGGGCATGCTCAACCACGCGGCAGAGCCGCATATGCACAGAGAGCTCTCAACGGTGAAAAGCAAACTCAAGCTCCACGGGTTCAACAACCTGACAAAGACCTTGAGCTTCAACATCTATGACATCTGCTACGCGGAAACCCCCGAGGACCAGCAGGCCTACGTCCAGTACATCGACGAAGAGTACGATGCCGAACGCCTGACCCAGATCCTCACCGACGTAGTCGACATCATCGGTGCCAATATCCTCAATATTGCCCGCCAGGATTACGATCCCCAGGGCGCGAGTGTGACCATCCTGATCTCCGAGCAGCCGGTGACCCCCACCGACAGCCAGATCGAGGAATCTCCTGGCCCGCTGCCGGAGACCATCCTGGCCCACCTCGACAAGAGCCACATCACCGTTCACACCTATCCGGAAATCCATCCGGTGTCGGGTATCGCAACCTTCCGGGTGGACATCGATGTTTCCACGTGCGGCGTTATCTCACCGCTGAAGGCGCTCAACTACCTGATTCACCAGTTCGACTCGGATATCGTCACCGTGGACTATCGCGTGCGCGGGTTCACCCGTGACGTGGAAGGCAAGAAGCACTTCATCGACCACGAGATCAACTCGATCCAGAACTACCTCTCCGACGACACCCAGGACGCCTATCAGATGACGGACGTCAACGTGTACCAGGAGAACATGTTCCACACGAAGATGCTGCTCAAGGACTTCGAACTGGACAACTACCTGTTTGGTGACGCCACCAACAACCTGACGCCTGAACAGCGAAAGGAAGTCGAGGAGCGCGTGCGCCACGAAATGCTGGAAATCTTCTACGCGCGGAACATGCCTCACTGATGTAGTTTCGCAGTGGAAACGAAAAGGGCGCCTGGTGGCGCCCTTTTTCATGTGCGGGTTTCAGACCCGGTAGGTGCTCTTGGTCATGACCTTCGACAGCAGCGTCATGCCGAACTTCACTGGGGCGGGGAAGCGCAGGCCGCCAGCTTCCAGGGCGCTGGTGGCGTGTTGCTCTTCGTCGGTACGCATCTGCTCGAGGATGGCTCGCGACTTGGCATCATCGGCAGGCAACTGCGCCAGGTGTTCGTCGAGGTGCTTGCATACCTGGTCTTCAGTCGCTGCGACGAAACCCAGGCTGACCCGGTCGCTGATCAGGCCGGCCACGGCGCCGACGCCGAAGGACAGTCCATAGAAGATCGGGTTGAGGACGCTAGGGCGGCTGCCGAGCTCGCGGATGCGCTGTTCGCACCAGGCCAGGTGGTCGATCTCTTCCTCGGCCGCATGTTCCATGGCTTCGCGCACTTCCGGCAGCTTGGCGGTCAGCGCCTGGCCCTGATAGAGCGCTTGCGCGCAGACCTCGCCGGTGTGGTTGATGCGCATCAGTCCGGCGATATGGCGAGCGTCCTCAGGTTTGAGTTCGGCATCGGCCTGGCCTTCGGCAGGGGAGGGTCGGAATGGCTGGCCGGTAAACGGCAGCAGCGTGCGCAGCGCGGCATCGGCCTGCAGCAGCAGACGGTCGGCGGGGGAATAGGAACGTTCGCTGGCCATGCGGCACCTCCGTGGAATATCGGTGGGCATTCTACCGCAAGGGGATGACCGAGGCTTGACCGGTATCAGGCCCCGGCCGATGGGTCAGCCCGGCGGCCAGTGCATCTGGCGCTGGCCGAGGACATGCATGTGGATGTGGTAGACGGTCTGGCCGCCTTGCTCATTGCAGTTCATCACCAGGCGGAAGCCCTCATCGCAGCCTTGTTCGGCAGCGAGGCGCTGGGCGGTATAGGCAATGTGGCCGACCAGTGCCTTGTCACCTTCAGTGAGTTCGGTGAGGGTGCGGATGTGCTTCTTCGGGATCACCAGGAAGTGCACGGGGGCCTGCGGCGCAATGTCGTGAAAGGCGACGACCTGGTCATCTTCATAGAGCTTGCGCGCGGGAATTTCTCCGGCGGCGATTTTGCAGAACAGACAGTCCACGGGAATTCTCCGGCCTGTTATAAGAGGTCCCGAGTTTAACGGTGAGCGATTGCCCCGGCCAGCGCTGGCCGATGCCCACAAGGAGCCCCTGTGAAGAACGATATCCACGACCTCGGCCTGGTACTGGACTCACGCGTGAAGCTGATCCTGATCGAGTCATGGGACGAGCGCCGGGTGCTGGAAACGCTCACCAGCCTTGCGGTCAAACGTGGGCTCGGACTCTTCACCTGGGCCATCAGCGAAGGGCTGCAGCGCCTGGGTTTTGGAGGCGAAGTCCTGGGCGAGGGTGATAGCCGCGAGCCGGAAACGGCGCTCAAGCTGATCAAGGCCGATCCGCAACCGAACCTCTATGTGATGTGCGACCTGCACCCGTTCCTCAGTGACAACCCCAAGGTGGTGCGCCTGCTCAAGGAGGTGGCCATGGCGGAGGGTAATCACAAGCCGACGCTGGTGCTGGTTTCTCACGCGCTGAAGTTGCCGCCGGAGGTGCAACGCTATGCCGCCCGTTTCGATCTGGCGCTGCCCAATGAAGACGAGCTGCTGAGCATCGTTCGGGAAGAGGCGTCGCGCTGGAGCGAGCGCAATCGGGGCGCGCGGGTCCGGACGGACAACCGCACCCTGCAGCAGGTGGTGAAGAACCTGCGCGGCATGAGCCACGGAGAAGCGCGCGCGTTGGCGCGCAACGTGATCTGTGACGACGGTGCCATCACCCAGGAAGACTTGCCGGAGCTGAATAAGGCCAAGTTCCAGTTGCTGGATCTGGAAGGCGTACTCAGCTTCGAATACGAGACCGCCCGGTTCGCCGAAGTGGGCGGATTGGCCAACCTCAAGCGTTGGTTGGCCGAGCGCCAGGCTGCGGTGCTGGACGAAAAGGCGGTGGACCGGCCGAAGGGTGTCCTGTTGGTCGGCGTACAAGGCGGCGGCAAGAGCCTGGCGGCCAAGGCCGTTGCCGGCCTCTGGGGCTTGCCACTGCTACGCCTGGACTTTGCCTGCCTGTACAACAAGTTCTTCGGCGAGACCGAACGCAACCTGCGCGAGGCCTTGAAGCTCGCCGAGCAGATGGCGCCCTGCGTGTTGTGGATGGATGAGGTAGAGAAGGGGCTGGCCAGCGGTGACCATGACGGTGGCGTGAGCCAGCGCGTGTTGGGGACCCTGCTGACCTGGATGGCCGAGCGCAAGGCGCCGGTGTTCATGGTCGCAACCGCCAACGCGATTGATCGCCTGCCACCGGAGTTGCTGCGCAAGGGACGTTTCGACGAGCTGTTTTTCGTCGACCTGCCGCAGCCCGAGGTTCGTTCCGAGATATTCCGCATTCACCTCGTTCGCCGCGAACTGGACCCGGCGCAGTTCGACCTGCATCAGCTGGTCGCCGCCAGCGATGGTTTCTCGGGCGCCGAGATCGAGCAGGCGGTGGTGGGGATGCTCTATGCGTCGCAGGCCCAGCAATGCCCGGCCGACCAGACCCTGCTGCTATGTGAACTCAAGGGGACGGCGCCGCTTTCGGTGCTGATGGCCGAGCAGTTGGCAAACTTGCGCGCGTGGGCGGATGGGCGTTGCGTAAAGGCTGATTGAGCCTGTTCAGGGCTGGGCGAAGCGGCGAATGATCCGGCCCAGTAGGCGGCGTACCAGCCAGCGTGGTGCCAATCGCGGGAGCTGCGCTGCAAGCCGGTTTCGCCAGCCAGGAATGATGATCGCGCGGTTCTTTTCCAGTGCACGTACAGCGAACAGTGCCAGTTCTTCTGGGCTCATCATCAGCTTGCTGCCCTCAAGCTTCCCGACTTCCAAGTGGGCGCCGCGGAAGAAGGCAGTGCGGGTGGGGCCGGGGCACAGAACCGAGACTTTCACGCCGCGCGGTCGCAATTCCTCACGCAGACCTTCTGAGAAGCTCAGCACGTAGGCCTTGCTGGCGTAGTAGTTGCTCATCCAGGGGCCGGGCTGGAAGCCCGCTACTGAGGCAACATTGAGGATCTGTCCGCCGCCCTGCCGCGCCATCAGACCGCCGATGCCGTGGCAGAGCCGCGCGAGCGCGAGGATGTTCAGTTCGATCAGTTCCTGCTCACGGCCCCAGTCCTGGTCGACGAATGTCCCGGAAGAACCTATGCCGGCATTGTTCACCAGCAGGTCGATTTCCCGTTCGCCCTGCTCCAGGTCCATCAGCAGGCCGGATACGTGAAGGGGTTCGGCGAGGTCGCAGTAGCGGAACAGCACTTCCACACCGAAGCGCTGGGTCAGTTCGCAGGCGATGCTTTCGAGCGCGTCCCGATTCCGGGAGACCAGCAAAAGGCGACGGCCCCGTCGCGCCAGTGCCTCGGCCAGAGCCAGGCCAATACCGCTGGAGGCGCCGGTGATCAGGGCATAACGAGGCATCTGGGGTTCTCCATAACAGGGCCGGGTTGGACAACGCCGGCCCCGGGAGGTTGCTTACTCTGCGGACTCGCCTTCGAGGGCGGGCGCATCGCCCGGCTGCTCGAAGCTTGCGGCGTCGCCCATCTGGGTGCGCATCAGATAGTCCTGGTAAGCCGGTAACGAAATGGCGGCGACTATACCGATAACCGGTACCAAAATAATCAGCCATGCCAGCACTTTTACCCCTCGGCTGTTGGGCGGCGGCGGTGGGCCATAGCGGTTGGGGCCGTCTGTACCTGGCATGAACAGCATGATCAGGGCGAACACACTGCCTATGATCGGGACGAAGTTCAGCAGCCAGAGCCAGCCGGACCAGCCGATATCGTGGAGGCGCTGCACACCGATGCACACGCTGACCACCACCAGAGCAAGGCAGGCCACTAGGGTCAGTAGCGCCGCCAGTGCGTCGGAGAGTGCAAAGCTGCCGAGGATCACCCCTCCAATCGGCAGGAACGCCAGCATCAGCGCCATGCTCCAGCCCAGATAGCGCACCCGGCCGATCCGGCCGCTGGTGCCGAGGACCTTCAGTTCCCCGAACTCTGGCAGTTGCTCGCCGACCTGTGCTCTGGGTGGCGCGTAGGGGGAGGTCGTTTCGCTACTGATGACGGATGGCTTTACCTGCGGCGCCTCTTCTGTCAGTTGCGCCTGGCGCGCCAGGTACTTGTCGATGATGATCCCACAGGCCTGACACTCGGCTGCCTTGGCCTGCTCGTGGCCGCACTTGGGACAGTTCATGGTGTCAGTGCCAGTGCTGGTTTCTGCAGCAGCGGCTGCGGTGACCGGGGCAGGGTGATCTTCCGTGGCCACCAGGCTCAGGCCGGCTGCAATGTCTTGCTCCTTGCGCACCATCGCGCCGGCTCGCTGCAATGCGGTGAGGTACTTATCCGCCTCGGCTTCCACCAGATCGCGCTTGAGCGCGACGCTGCGGCCGCCGAACAGGCTGTCGATCTTGCTGGCATCGCTCTTGAACAGACGGGCGAGGTTTTCCTTGACGGTCTCCAGCGCCACACCGGGCATGGGCTCACCGTCGAAGACGATTTTGAAGCGGGCTTCGGTCATGCGGGCATCCTTGTCAGCGACAGAAAGAATGATGGCACAGCGTAATTGCGCGCTGGCCCACGGCACAAGCGGCCTGGCGCACAAAAAGTGGGGCTCAGGCCAGGCTCAGCGGGTTCCAGCGGCCGACCAGGTTGCCACGGCGCAGCAGGCGCAAGTCAGCGAACTCGCCAAGGGTTCCTTCGGATTGGGTGGGGCGCAGAAATACCCAGTCGTCCACGGCAAGCCCCGTGCTCCGGGACCCAATCAGGCGTTCCTGGTTGGCGCTGCGGCCATAGAGGCTGTCGTAGCCCAACCCTGCGGGGGAGACCGGCTCTGCCTGCCAGTTGCCGCCGTAGAGGTAATGAGCGCGCTGGCGATTAGGGTTCCAGCCCTGCAGCAGGCCCTGAACGTTGTCCAGATAGGGCAGGGTGCCATCGAGCACCTTTAGCACAGGGCTGGCTATCCATAGGGCCGCCTGGTGTTCCCGGAGTAATTCGCTGTCAAAGGCGGCGGGCTTGAGCAGGGCGGAACCCACAGCGACCTCGCTCAGGGGCCCGTTGCCAGCGACGTGTAGTGGGTAGGTCTGGCTACCGCCGCCATTCAGCAGGGGGTCCTGTGGCCAGATCGGGAATGTGCGGGCCACCTGGATGAATGCCTGGTAGCGCGCATTACTTTCTCTCAGGGCCCGTTCCTTGCCGATCCAGAATGGCGCGTGGGCGACCTGAGCGTCATATCCCATAAGCCCGCGCAGTTTCAATGGAGACGCAGACGCCGTCATTTGCGAAAGGACGTTGGCCAGTGCGTCGGGTGAAGAGAGCCCACCGCGCGCGAGACCGATGTCGATCTCCAGCGCAACCTGCAGCGATTGGCCAAGCGCACGGCTCAACTCGGTGTATTCCTGCAAGCGCTGGGCGCTGTCCACGAGCCAGGTGACCTGATTGCTCGGGTCGAAACCGAGGTGACGGGGCAACTGCTGGTAGAAGGCCAGGGCTGCGGCGGTGGGTAAGGGTTTGCCCAGCAGCAGGTCGGCGGAGGGGAAGAGGCGAGCCAACTGGTTCAGCTGCGGCTGGTGGAAAACCATGAAGCGCGTGCAGTTCAGGCGGCGTGCCAGGTAATCGAGCAGTCCGCCGGACGCCAAAGACTTTGCCACCAGGCGCAATTGGCGCGAACCCAGCCTGGCGGCGAGCAAATCGGCGTTGGCATCCAGGCGATCAAGGTCGATGACCATTTGCGGGACGCCGCCACCGTCTTCGCGAAACAGTTGGTTAAGGCGTGTGAAGTAGGCGTCGTGGGGGCGGCCATGATCAGTCGGGCGCGCCGCCCAGATGCCAAGCGCGCCAAGCGCGCCAATACCGAGCAGAGTTCGTCGCCTCATCGTGCCCAGCGTTGGCCCAGTTGCACGGACTTGTCGCGGGCCGCGCGGTATTCCTGGTCGAGTCGGGCGATGAGTTCGTCCACGGTCGGCAAGTCGCGGATGTTGCCGACGCCTTGGCCGGCGGACCACACGGTCTTCCAGGCCTTGGCTTCATCGCTGACCGGTTTCAGCTTCTCGCCGTAGTCGACACTGCCCTTGTCGGCGAGGCGTTTCATGTCGTAGCCGGCTGCCTCCAGGCTCTGGCGCATGAAGCTGGCCGGCACGCCGGAGACGGCTGGCGTATGAATGATGTCGGCGGCTCGGGCGTCGAGGATCATCTGCTTGTAGCGAGTTTCGGCGTCGCTTTGCTGGGTGGCGATGAAACGGGTGCCGAGATAGGCCAGATCGGCGCCGAGCATCTGGGCCGCGAAGATTTCGTGGCCGTGGTTGAGGCAACCGGCGAGCAGCAGCGTCTTGTCGAAGAACTGGCGAATCTCGGCGACCAGGGCGAAGGGACTCCAGGTGCCGGCATGGCCACCGGCGCCGGCGGCAACCGCGATCAAACCGTCCACGCCCGCCTCGGCGGCCTTCTCCGCGTGGCGGCGGGTGGTCACGTCGTGGAATACCAGACCGCCGTAGCTATGCACGGCGTCTACCACTTCCTTCACCGCTCCCAGGCTGGTGATGACGATCGGGACGCGCTTTTCCACGCAGATCGCGAGGTCCGCCTGCAGACGCGGGTTGCTGTGATGGACGATCAGGTTCACCGCGTAGGGGGCCGCATCCGTCCCCAGCGACGCTTCGATCTCATCGAGCCAGGCGCGGAAGCCGCTGCTCTCGCGCTGGTTGAGCGCGGGAAAGCTGCCGACGATGCCGTTGTTGCAGCAGGCCAGGACCAGCTTGGGGTTGGAAACCAGAAACATCGGCGCAGCTACGACCGGCAAGCGCAGGCGTTGTTCGAGCAGGGCGGGCAGGGGCATCTGGCATTCCTCTTGTCAGGGTCAGAAGGGCTTGACCACCACCAGGATGACGATGGCGATCAGGAACAGCACTGGGACTTCGTTGAACCAGCGAAAGAACACATGGCCGCGGCGGTTTTCTCCGCGCGCGAAGCGCTTGAGCAGGGAGCCGCAGGCGTGGTGATAGCCAATCAGCAGGATGACCAGGGTGAGCTTGGCGTGCAGCCAGCCCTGGCTCAGCCAGGCCGGATTGAGATAGAGCATCCAGATGCCGAACACCAGCGTGGCGATCATCGAGGGGCCCATGATGCCGCGGTACAGCTTGCGCTCCATGATCTTGAAGCGTTCGCGGCTGGGCTCGTCCTCGGCCATGGCGTGGTAGACGAAGAGGCGTGGCAGGTAGAAAAGGCCGGCGAACCAGCAGACGATGGCGATGATGTGCAGGGCCTTGAGCCACAGATAGAGCATGGGGACGGTTTCCATCAGACAGATTGCCCGGATAGTAGAGGCTTGAGCGGCCGCACGTCACCTCGGCGGTTGGCCCCTGGCCGATGCGGCCTTATCATCGGCAGCTTTCCAATCGGTTCTTTGAGGGGCAAGTGATGGTCAAGGTCGGAATCGTCGGCGGCACGGGCTATACCGGTGTCGAACTGCTGCGTCTGCTGGCTCAGCATCCGCAAGCGGAGGTCGCGGTAATCACCTCGCGATCCGAGGCTGGGGTGAAGGTCGCCGATATGTACCCGAACCTGCGCGGCCACTACGACAACCTCTCGTTCAGCGTGCCCGATGTGGCTACCTTGGGCGGCTGCGACGTGGTCTTCTTCGCTACGCCGCACGGCGTTGCCCACGCGCTGGCCGGCGAACTGCTGGACGCCGGTACCCGCGTGATCGACCTTTCCGCTGACTTCCGACTGCAGGATGCTGAAGAATGGGCCAAGTGGTACGGTCAGCCCCACGGAGCGCCCACCCTGCTGCCGGAAGCCGTTTACGGCCTGCCGGAAGTGAACCGTGAAGCGATCAAGGGCGCGCGCCTGATCGCAGTCCCTGGCTGCTATCCGACCGCCACTCAGCTTGGCTTCATTCCGCTGTTGGAAGCTGGCCTTGCCGACACCACGCAACTGATCGCTGACTGCAAGTCCGGCGTCAGCGGCGCTGGCCGTGGCGCGAAGGTGGGCTCGCTTTTCTGCGAGGCGGGCGAGAGCATGATGGCTTACTCGGTTAAAGGGCATCGTCACCTGCCGGAAATCAGCCAGGGTCTGCGTCGCGCTGCCGGTGGTCCGGTCGGCCTGACCTTCGTTCCACACCTGACGCCGATGATTCGTGGTATTCACGCCACCCTGTACGCAAACGTCGCGGACAAGAGCGTCGACCTGCAGGCCCTGTTCGAAAAGCGCTATGCCAGCGAACCCTTCGTCGATGTGATGCCGGCGGGCAGCCATCCGGAAACCCGCAGCGTCCGTGGTGCCAACGTTTGCCGGATCGCGGTTCACCGTCCTCAGGGCGGCGACCTGGTGGTGGTGCTCTCGGTGATCGACAACCTGGTCAAAGGGGCGTCCGGCCAGGCGGTACAGAACCTCAATATCATGTTCGGCCTCGAGGAGCGCCTGGGCCTGTCCCACGCTGCTCTGCTGCCCTGATGGGGCGCGACGCCGGCAATTGCACGGTCGGCGTCGCACTCCGATCCATAGAGTGGGTCGAATCGCTTAATAGTTGACCAGTTTTGTAGGGTAAGCGGATAATGCCTCGCCTTAGCGCAGTATGGCGGCGTCAAGCCGGGAGAGTTGCAGCATGAGCGTCGAAACCTTCACCCCTTCAGCCCTGATGTTCACCGAGAGCGCGGCCAGCAAGGTGAAGAACCTGGTCGATGAAGAGGGCAACCCGCGCCTGAAACTCCGTGTGTTCGTCACCGGTGGCGGCTGCTCGGGCTTCCAGTACGGTTTCACCTTTGATGAAGACGTGTCTGACGATGACACCATTGTCGAGCGCGATGGCGTGAGCCTTGTGGTAGACCCGATGAGCTTCCAGTATCTGGCCGGTGCCGAAGTGGACTATCAGGAAGGCCTCGAGGGTTCGCGCTTCGTGATCAAGAACCCGAATGCCACCACCACCTGCGGCTGCGGTTCGTCCTTCTCGATCTGATTCGAGTCCGAATACAACAAACGCCGTGCCTTTGGGCACGGCGTTTTTGTTTGTGGATCAGGCAGGGTAGATTGCGCCAAGGATGCGCAGGCCCCTGGCGCCGGTAACGCTGGGGCGATTGGTGGGAATCCCTTCGAGGCAGCAGTGTGCGAGCCAGGCAAAGGCCATGGCTTCGACCCAGTCCGGGTCCACGCCGAGATCTGCTGTACTGCGGACCTGAGCGCCGGGTAGCAGGGCGGCGAGCCGTAGCATCAGTTGGCGGTTGTGCGCTCCACCACCACAGACCAGGAGGTCATCGGTCTTCGGCTGCGCGGCGCGCAGCGCATCGATGATGCTTCGCGCGGTGAGTTCGAGCAAGGTAGCCTGCACATCCTCGGGTTTGAATTTCGGGAGGCGCGCCAGGTGTGACTGGAGCCAGCTGAGATTGAACAGCTCGCGTCCCGTGCTCTTCGGGCCGCGCGTGGTGAAGAAGGCATCACCGGAGAGGGTTTCCAGCAGGCGTTGTTGCAGGGTGCCGGTTGCTGCCCAGTCACCATTGCGGTCGAAGCTTTCGCCCCGCTGGAGATGGATCCAGGCGTCCAGTAGAACGTTGCCGGGACCGCAATCGAATCCATGTACCGCTTTACCCGGATCGATGAGACTGAGGTTGCTGAAGCCACCGACGTTAAGCACGGCGCGGTGGTTGTCGGCATCTCCGAACAGCGACTCGTGGAATGCCGGCACGAGCGGCGCGCCCTGGCCCCCGGCGGCGACATCGCGCCGGCGGAAATCGCCTACTACGGTGATGCCGGTCAACTCAGCAAGCAGGGCTGGATTGCCGATCTGCACGGTGAATCCGCGTGCGGGCTCGTGACGCACTGTCTGGCCATGGCTGCCGATGGCGCGAATGTCCTTGGCGCCCAGGTTGTTGCGAACCAGTAGTGCGTTGATCCCGGAAGCCGCCAGTTCTACCCAGCCATTCTCCGCTAGGGCCGCGCGGGCCAGTTCGTCCGGGCCAGAAGCGCAGAGTGCCAACAGCTCGCTGCGTAGCGAGCTGGGCATGGGAATGTAGTGGGTGTCGAGGAGGGTAATGCGATCGGTCTGTTCGACCAGGGCGATGTCCAGGCCATCAAGGCTGGTCCCGGACATCACTCCCAGATAGCGCGGCATCTGATCAGCGCTTGTTCATGGCCAGCATGCTGGCCTTTTCCTGGTCCATGCGCGCCATCAGCGGCTGGGTCATCTGCATGAAGCGCTTCTTCTCGCTGGCCATCAATGGGTCGGCCATCGGCAGCTTCACACCCAGCGGATCGACGTGCACGCCGTTAACCTGGAACTCGTAGTGCAGGTGCGGGCCGGTGGAGAGACCGGTAGTGCCCACGTATCCGATGATCTGGCCTTGCTTCACGCTACCGCCAGTGCGAATACCCTTGGCGAAACCTTGCATGTGGCCGTACAAAGTCTTGTACTTGCTGCCGTGCTGGATGATCACCGCATTACCGTAGCCACCACGACGGCCAGCCAGGACGATTTTGCCGTCACCGGTGGCCTTGATCGGGGTGCCACGAGGTGCTGCGTAGTCGACGCCTTTGTGGGCGCGGATCTTGTTCAGGATCGGATGTCGGCGGCCGTTGGAGAAGCGCGAGCTGATGCGCGCGAAGTCTACCGGAGTGCGGATGAAGGCCTTGCGCATTGCAGTGCCATCACCACGCAGATAGCTGGCGTTGCCTTGCTTGTCGACGTAGCGGACTGCAGAGAAGGTCTTGCCACGGTTGATAAAGCGCGCGGCGAGGATTTCACCGCTACCGACTTTCTTGCCCTCGACCACCTTTTCTTCGTAGATCATCTCGAACTCGTCGCCTTCGCGAATGTCGAGCGCGAAGTCGATGTCGTAGCCGAAGATGTTAGCCAGATCCATGGTCAGGTCATGGGACAGGCCGGCACGCTTGGCGGACAGGAACAGGGAGCTGTCGATGACGCCGCGGGCATAAGCCGAGCGGAGCTCCGGCTTGATCAGGTCACGTTTGAAGGCGTAACCCTTGGATGTCTTTTCAAGGTGAACGCTTTCGAGGCCGCTCAGCTTGGTGCTGATCTTCTCGAGCTCACCATTGGGGGCCAGCTTGAACTCGAAGCTCTGGCCAACCTTCAGGCGGCTGAGCTGCTTCGCATCCTTGCTGCTGCTCAGGACGTCATGCATGACGTTTGCGGACAGGCCAACCTTGGCAAACACCGTGGACAAAGTGTCGCCGTTGCCCACGGTCACAGCTTTGAGGCTGGGATCAACAGGCGTCTTGATGGTAGCGAGGTCGGTAGCTACTTCTTTCTTCTTGTCCGCGTCTTTTCCGGCGCTGTTCTGGTTCTCGGCTGGGTTCTCGATCTTGGCAAACGGCGAGATACCCTCATCCCCGGCTGCGGGAGCTTGTCGGAGATCGTCCTTCTCCTGGATCACCATCTCCGAGCCGTTTTCCAGCTCCAGATTGATGTAGGTCTTCTTCGCCTCGACTTCGCGGGACGGGAACACCAGCAGGGCCAGGCTGAGCAGCGCAGCCACACCGCTTGCAGCCAGCAAGTGGCTCTTCGGGTACGGCGGCGCTTTAGGTACTGAATGCGTCATGGCGTGTGGTGTTTTTTGGAATATGAACTAACTGCCTAAAATATAATCAAAATCCGCCCTAGGCAACCTTGGATTGGTGCCTTCCGCTGACTGGCATGGGGCTGGGCGCAAAACTTGTAATTAGTTCGCGATCTTGTATGGTTGGTTCCCCTTTGTCTATCCACGGTCTATGAGTCCTGTCATGAAGTCGGTTGAAGAGCAGCTGGCGCTGATCAAGCGCGGTGCGGAAGAGGTCCTGGTCGAGTCCGAGCTGGTCGAAAAGCTCAAGCGTGGCCAGCCGCTGCGCATCAAGGCGGGCTTCGATCCGACTGCTCCTGATCTTCACTTGGGGCACACCGTCCTTATTAATAAGCTGCGCCAGTTCCAGGAGCTGGGACACCAGGTGATTTTCCTGATTGGCGACTTCACAGGGATGATTGGCGACCCCAGCGGCAAGAGCGCTACCCGTCCGCCTCTGACTCGCGAGCAGGTCCTGGACAATGCCGAGACCTACAAGGCTCAGGTGTTCAAGATCCTCGATCCGGCCAAGACCGAGGTGGCCTTCAACTCCACCTGGATGGACCAGCTGAGCCCGGCAGACTTCATTCGCCTTGCATCGCAGTACACCGTTGCGCGCATGCTTGAGCGCGATGACTTCAGCAAGCGCTACAGCACCAATCAACCTATCGCGATTCACGAGTTCCTCTATCCGCTCGTGCAGGGCTACGACTCGGTCGCGCTGAGGGCGGATGTCGAGCTGGGTGGTACTGATCAGAAATTCAATCTGCTGATGGGGCGTGAATTGCAGCGTGCCTATGGGCAGGAATCCCAGTGCATCCTCACCATGCCGTTGCTGGAAGGCCTGGATGGTGTGAAGAAGATGTCGAAGTCTCTGGGTAACTATGTAGGTATCCAGGAAGCGCCGGGGATCATGTACAACAAGCTGGTTTCAATACCGGATCAGCTGATGTGGCGCTACTTCGAGCTGCTGAGCTTCCGCTCCATGGAAGAGCTCGAGCAGTTCAAGCGTGATATCGAGGTGGGTGCCAATCCGCGTGACATCAAGATCAAGCTTGCTGAAGAGATTGTGGCTCGCTTCCATGGCGAAGAAGCCGCTGCTACCGCTCACCGTTCTGCGGGCAACCGTATGAAAGAGGGCGAGCTGCCGGTCGATCTGCCGGAAGTCCAGCTGACTGCTACCGAGGATATGCCCATCGCTTCTGTCCTTAATAAGGCGGGCCTGGTCAAGAATGCCGCAGTGGCTCGTGATCTGCTCGGTGCTGGTGGTGTGCGCGTGGATGGCGAGGTGGTGGATCGTGCCTACGTCTTCAAGCTAGGTGCGACCCATGTGCTACAGGCCGGTAAGAAATCCTTTGCTCGCGTATCCCTGGCGGTCGAGTAAAAAGATTTCAGGAAAGGTGTTGACGGCAGATTCTGCATCCCTATAATGCGCACCTCTCCCAGCGACGAAGCAGCGGAAAGGCTTGAAAATCAAGCACTTAGCTGTAGTTAGGCGCAGGGAGAGGTGATCGGCAGGCGGTGGTAGTGCTTGTCGCTTCGGTCTTCCGAGAGGTCGGCCAGAAGATGATCGCCGAGGTGTTGACAGCGACTTTCAACGCTGTAGAATGCGCCT